>CAJJNP010000068.1 GCA_905193145.1 uncultured Odoribacter sp.
GTGTCTATAGATAAAATAGTTCCTGAGAATATCGTAGCTTTAAGTCTTTTGAATATAAGTAAAACAGAAGATTACTTTGTAGCTTTGGATAATTATCGTTATAGTACAGGAAAAAAAGATAAGATATTTACCAGAAAGCAACAATATGTGCGGATGTTTGGGAAGGGGTGTGAGGAAGAGTTGAGAAAATTGTTACAGGGAGAGTTTGCATTAGCTACCTTGTCTAATGACAAGATAGAGAATAAAGAGGATAGATTGGTCATTGCTTCTTTGAAATCAGGAAGTTTGGTGAAGAATATTTTAGAAGGGATGTTGATAAATTACGCTCAGTATAGCAATACGAAGTTGTCGTCGTATAAAAAAGTTTATGTTGTGGATCGTGAAAAGTCATTTGATTATTATCATTTACCTGTTTCTGATTTGTCTGAAGTGTTTTGGGGTGAGATATTTAATGGCTTTGAGGGACATTATGTGTTGGTTGAAGATAATTATCTAGTGCTTGCGACTACGGCTAAAGCAGTAGAATTTTTTATAAATAATTATGTTCATGGTAATTTTTTGAGTGAAGCGGATTGGTATAAGAATCTGAGAAGCAAGCTTTCGGATAAATATAACTTTGCATATATTGCTCGTTTGCCAGAGATGTTAGCTATGTATAAAAATTGGGCAAAAGGGCCAGCAAAAGATTTTTTGAGCAGAAATTTAGAGGAGTTATCTGTGTTTCCTGCATTGGTAATGCAGTGGTCGAATGAAGGAGAGTTGCTTTATAATACAACGTTGTTAAGTTCAAGGCCAATTCGAAAGATGGAGCGTCCACACATTTTATGGCAAACTCGTCTGAATGGTAAGATATCTATGAAGCCGGTTATTGTGACGAATCATATTGATGGTAGTCGAGAGATCTTTGTTCAAGATAATAATAATACGATTTATTTAATTAATGATGCTGGAAGGATTATCTGGAAACAGGCTTTAAATGAAAAGATCAATAGTGAGATTTTTCAGGTGGATTTATATAAAAATGGGAAATTACAATACTTATTTTCTACATTGTCAACAATTTATTTGATAGATAGAAATGGTAATGCTGTAGGCCGTTTTCCTTTAAAATTGAAATCGAATTGCAAGCAAGGTATAACGGTATTTGATTATGATAATAATAAAGGCTACCGGATTTTTGCACCTTGTTTGGATCGTATGGTATATCTTTATGATTTAAATGGGAATATTGTAAGTGGTTGGCAACCTAATAAAGCTGATAAATCAATCGTGTCAAAGGTGTATCATTTCAGAATAGATGGGAAAGATTATTTGGTATATGCTGATAAATATCGATTGTATATATTAGATAGACGCGGGAAAGATCGTGTAATGGTTTCTACTGTTTTTGATTTACCTGATCAAGTAGATGTTTGTTTGTCTCGAAGTAAAAATACATGTTGTTTAGTATTTGCAGGTTTGGAAGGTGTCATTCATTCTGTTGATTTTTCAGGAAAAGTGACATTATTAAAGTTGGCTAGCGGTATACAAGATAAAGTGGATGTAAATGTAGCGGATATTGATAGAGACGGTAGTGACGAATGTATACTGACAAGTAATAATGAATTGTTTGTATATGATATGTCTGGACGTCTTGTGTTGAAGAAACATTGGGATGAGGGAGGTTTGTGTTATCCATATTTGTATCGTTTTTCAAGTAATGACTTGCGAATAGGGTTGAGTAGTTCTGTGTTGAAACAGCTATTTTTATTGAAAGCAAATGGTGAAATGACTGATGGATTTCCAATATCAGGAGATACTCCCTTTTCAATTTCATTCTCAGATAGCGATGGATTTAATCTCTATACAGGTACTGATGACGGTTCGCTGATAAAATATAGACTTCTTCGTTAAAATTGAATTTTAACAAAAAACATAGGCAAAAAAAGTTTGATATTTTCTGATATTTAACACAATTTGGCACATTAAAAGTAAATATATAATGATATGAAATTTTTTTTAGGAAAAAGTGTGACTTTTGTATGTTCTGTCATTTTGTGCTGCACTTCTTGTGGCGAGACAGATTTGTTTGATACTGATAAATGGTCTGATAAAATTGAGGGTGAGTGGAAGCCGGGAATAAATGGAGCCATTGCTTATGGAAATGTTTCTTTGTGGGATTTGTTGCAAAACACATCTGAGGGAGAGAAATCTCCAATTCAAAAAATTCCCGATCCTGAAAATCGGACTGATTCGATATTGGTGATAAAATACACAGAGGAAGATATCTACAATATGAAGTTAGATGAGGTATTCCGTTTAGAGGGAGCGCCGATAAGATTTGATAAACAACTAAATATTCCAACGAAATTAAAAGAGTTGTTGCAGGAGAAAGGCGGACAAGTAGAGGCTATAGAAGAAAGTGTTCGTACGTTTAAGGATGCTGTACAGCAGGAAATACCATTGCCAGCAGAGTTTGCAGAATCTTTGATAGATACGATAGAATTGGTCATGGAGATGGAATATAATTTTCCTAAATTGGATGATGTAATTTATGAAGTAGAAGTTTTTATTGGAGGAAAAAGTATTTTAACTCGGCAGGTCGGTCGTGTCGGGGTGTCTGATATTGAAAGTGTCACTAAAGAATTGAATGTGGGCAGCGGAAATATGTTGGAGTTAGAATTTCAGGTAAAGTTAATTTCAGGGATTTATAAAAATGCAGATTTAGACCTAAGTGTAGCTTTGAAAAACTATTCTTTTAATGTTGTTAAAGGTAAGATTTTGCGGAATACTCCAATTGCAATTACTGGAGATCCATTTAAGATTGCTAATGAATTCTTAGATGAAGTAAAAGGGGAGTTTGAATTTTTGAATCCGCAGGTGTTTATCGGTATGAACAATAAGGGAATTGGGGTTGATGCAAATGTCAATATTTCTTTTGCTAAAGAAAATGGAGTCAAATTAACATTGACAGATGGATTATTCTTTGAAGGTAATATGAGCAATTCTGAAAAAATAATTTCAGATGTAATAGATAAAAATAAAGCTCCTAATATATCTAAATTCTTTTCATTGCCATTGAATGGGGATATTTCATATAGTGGTGATGTTTTCTTTAACCCTCAAAAAAGTTCGAATTGTATTATTTATGCGGATGGGGCTTTAGGGATGGATGTTGATGTCATAATACCTTTGGCCCTGCAAGGTGAGTTGATTTATCAGGATACTTTGACAGATATAGATGTTGATCAGAAATATGCCGATAAAATTGAATCAGCAAAGCTTGTATTAAGGGCAACAAAAAATGATTTGAAAATAGATTTGTCTATACCTAAAATCGTATTGCTGGGAGAGACAGGGGAAGTAATAGGTGAAATAGAGGTAGCACAAACAGAAGGAAGTTGTGGCGTGTTAAAGGCAAATACGATTGGAGACTTGGTTTTTCAGATGGATAAAAGTACTGCAAAAAAATTAGGCCAGACTAAGAAAATGTTGCTAGAGGTGTGTGTGGCTAATGACGATCCAAATATGAAACCTATTTTATCAAATGATCGATTAGAGTTTTCATTGTTATTAGATGCAAAAGCTAATATAGAAGATTTGGATTTTTAAGTAAGGCAATTAAAAATAAAGAGGCGACTATAAATTTTAGTTGCCTCTTATTTTTAGATAATAATTGTTGAGACTGATTGGTGTCTATTTATTCGGACATTGAATCGTCAATTTCAATAGTTGTTTCTCCTTCTTCTGCATTATATTCTTTGCCTGCAACTAAGAGTACAATTTCTCCTTTTGCTGTATTTTGAGTGTAATAGGAAATGAGTTCCTCTAAGGTGCCACGTTTGAATTCTTCAAACATTTTACTGATTTCTCGGGCAACGCATGCATATCTATTGGCGCCAAATATAGTACTCATTTGTTCTAATGTTTTTACGATGCGAAATGGAGATTCATAAAATATCATTGTTCGAGTTTCCTCTAATAATGCATTCAACTTTTTTTGTCGCCCTTTTTTTTGGGGGAGAAAGCCTTCGAAACAAAAACGATCACAAGGAAATCCTGAGTTGACTAATGCTGGTACAAATGCAGTGGCTCCGGGAAGACATTCAGTTTCTATCCCGTGTTTGATGCATGTACGTGTAAGGAGAAAGCCTGGGTCTGAAATACCAGGTGTGCCAGCATCACTAATTAACGCAATGTTTTCTCCCTTATGAATACGCTCTGCAATTCGTTCCACTTGTTGATGTTCATTGAATTTGTGGTGTGATAGCAAAGGTGTGGCTATGTCATAATGTTTTAATAACTTTGCAGATGTACGAGTATCTTCAGCAAGAATCAAGTCTACTTCTTTAAGAATACGTAAGGCGCGTAGTGTTATGTCTTCTAGATTGCCTACAGGTGTGGGGATAAGATATAGTTTTGCCATAAAATATAAATTGGAAGTCGAAGTTGGAAGACATATCTTCTAAATTCAACAGATTCAATAGAACAAAGGTAGTAAATTGCTTTTTTAAACACCAGTAGTGTTCCTAAAATATCTTTTTTAAATTTATAACCAATTGATATATAGTGTGTAATATTTTTTTACTGTGTTTTTTTTGAAAAAATGCTTCATTTTTTTTGGTAGGAAATAAAAATGCCGTATATTTGCATCCGCTAAGCAAAACGATGGTCTGTTCGTCTAGGGGTTAGGACGCAAGATTTTCATTCTTGTAACACGGGTTCGATTCCCGTACAGACTACAGAAACGATGGTCCGTTCGTCTAGGGGTTAGGACGCAAGATTTTCATTCTTGTAACACGAGTTCGATTCTCGTACGGACTACATATTAAAGAAGTTGAATTTTTATATTTGTAGAAATGGCAAATCATAAATCATCAGAAAAAAGAATAAGACAAACTGCAACAAAAAGAGCAAATAATCGTTATTATGCAAAAACCACTCGTAATGCAGTGAAGAAATTGCGTATGACAACAGAAAAAGTTGTGGCTGTAGAATTGCTTCCGAAAGTTGTTGCGATGTTGGATAAGCTGGCAAAGAAGAATGTTATTCATGATAATAAAGCCGCTAATCTTAAGTCTAAATTAGCATTGCACGTAAATAAGCTTTAATAGCTTTTGTAGCCTAGATATATTAGGAGATGAGTATTACTCATCTCCTTTCTTTGTTTTTATTCTTATTAAGAGATTGTAAGATGAGTAAAGATGGAGTTTATTTACCAATATCTTCTTGGGCTGAAGATGAGCGTCCTAGAGAACGTTTATTGCGACAAGGGGCTTCCGCATTATCTTTAAATGAATTGTTTGCTATTCTTTTGCGTTCAGGTGTTGGGGGAGAATCTGCTTTAGAATTGTCTCGGAGAATTTTGGCAGATAATCATAATGATTTGAATGAATTGGCAAGACGAGGAGTGCGTGAGTTGGTAAATAAGTACAAAGGGGTTGGTGTTGCTAAAGCTGCAGCTATTGTAGCAGCAATGGAGATTGGTCGAAGACGCAAGATGGAAGAGGTAAGAGATTTTTCTATAATTAGATGCAGCCAAGATGCATATGAATGTATTAGTTCGTATGTGAAGGATTTGGATCGTGAAAAATTTTGTGTGATTTATTTGGCTCAGAGCAACAAAGTAAAGGGTGTTGAGTGTATTTCTATGGGGGGTATTAGTGGTACTGTGGTTGATATTCGACTGCTTTTTAAAGGAGTGTTGGATATGAAAGCAACAAGTATTATTGTGGTGCATAACCATCCTGGTGGAATGTTAAAGCCCAGTGTACAGGATGAGGAAACGACGCGAAAAATAGTGGATGCGGGAAAATTATTAGATGTACGGGTTTTGGACCATTTAATTGTAGGAGGGAATAGTTATTATAGTTTTGCAGATGAAGGTAAGTTGTAAAAGATAGTGACAGTTTGACAGAGATGTAAGGATGTGTGGCATATAGTTTGGGGTTGGCAGAGTTTTTGCTTATTTTTTGCTAATATCGTTAAGTATGGATGAAGTGGTTGGAATGTGAATATTAAAGTTGAAATTTTAACAAATAAATATAGTATCATGTCAAGAGAAGTAAAAGATGCTCATAAACAAGAGAATATTAACGAAAATGTTGAGGAGAAGGAGCCTGTTGAGGGTGATGTCGTAGGAAAGGAAAAAAATGATGCAGATGATAAAGAACAGCAATTTGAAGATTTGGGGCACAAATTAGCAGAGATTAATGATAAATATCTTCGTTTGTCTGCAGAATTTGATAATTATCGCAAACGTACATTGAAGGAAAAAATGGAATTAATGAAAAATGCTGGTGAACAAATATTGGAAAAGATTTTGCCAGTTATGGATAATTTCGAACGGGCACTTCAAAGTATGGAAACAGCAACTGATGTACCTGCACTACGGGAAGGTGTTTTGTTAATTTATGGAGCCTTTAAGGATTTTTTATCTCAGCAAGGGGTTAAGGAAATGGAATGTATAAATACAGATTTTGATCCTGATACACAAGAGGCTGTCACTAAAATACCGGCTCCAATAGAAGCGATGAGAGGGAAAGTGGTGGATTGTATTCAAAAAGGTTATACTTTGCATGACAAAGTGATACGTTTTCCTAAAGTGGTGGTAGGCGAATAATTCAAATTTACAAGTAATGGCAGAAAAAAGAGATTACTACGAAGTTCTTGGTGTGTCTAGAAATGCAGAAGCCGCAGAAATTAAAAAGGCTTATCGTAAATTGGCACTACAATATCATCCTGATAAAAATCCAGGAAATAAAGAAGCAGAGGAAAAATTTAAAGAGGCTGCAGAAGCGTATGATGTGTTAAGTAATGAAGAGAAAAGGAGACGATATGACCAATTTGGGCATGCAGGTTTAGGTGGAGCTGGTGGTTTTGGAGGGGGGGGGATGAGTATGGATGATATTTTTTCTCATTTTGGAGATATTTTTGGGAGCTTTGGTGGTTTTGGCGGTTTTGGAGGAGGGCGTTCAGCTCGCCGTGTGAATCGAGGAACAAATCTGCGTGTAAAGGTAAAACTGACCTTAGAAGAAGTTGCAACCGGGGTGGAGAAGAAAATTAAAGTGAAGAAGTATGTTGCAGATGACCATTGTCATGGCACAGGAGCTAAAAATGGAACTTCTTTTTCTACGTGTTCTACGTGTCATGGCACAGGACAGGTAACGAGAGTTCAGCAGACTATTTTGGGTGCTATGCAAACAACTTCAACATGTCCGACTTGTGGAGGAGAAGGTAAAATAATAAATGAAAAGTGTGAGCATTGTAATGGAGAGGGGGTACAATTGTCAGAAGAGGTGATTACATTGAATATTCCTGCGGGTGTTTCTGATGGAATGCAATTGTCTTTGGCGGGTAAAGGTAATGCAGCACGTCGTGGAGGAGTGAATGGAGATTTAATTGTGCTGATAGAAGAAGTGGAGCATCAAGATTTAGTAAGGGATGGTAACGATTTGTTGTATAATACTTTTATTAGTTATCCTGATGCTGTTTTAGGGACATCTGTAGAAATTCCGACTCTGGAAGGAAAGGTGAAGGTAAAAATAGATGCAGGAACGCAACCGGGTAAAATATTACGTTTAAAAGCTAAAGGTATTCCTGATGTAAATGGCTATGGAAAAGGTGACTTGTTGATAAAAGTGAATGTATGGATTCCAAAGAATCTTTCTAAGGAAGATAAAAAAATAGTAGAAGAATTGAGGGAACGCTCTTTTGTGAATCCTTCTGCTGGAGAAAATAAAAAAGGTTTTTTCCGAAAAATGAAAGATTTCTTTGAATAATAGCCAGAAGAATGATAACTCTAACTCAACTAGAATATATTGTAGCAATTGATGAGTATCGTCATTTTGCGACTGCTGCGGAGAAATGTTTTGTTACTCAGCCGACTTTGAGTATGCAGATAAAAAAAATGGAAGACGAGTTGGGGGTGATAATATTTGATCGTTCTCGCCAGCCTGTCGTTCCGACAGATATAGGTGCAAAACTTATAGAGCAAGCTCGACTAACGTTGGCTTCATCAGAACGGATGAAAGAGATAATAAAAGAAGAGCAGCAGAAGGTTGAGGGAGAGTTAAGAATAGGAATAATTCCAACTTTAGCACCTTATTTATTGCCATTGTTTATAGGTCAATTCACTAAAATATATCCAGGTATAACGGTTGAGGTAGAAGAAGTTGTGTCAGAAGAAATTATTCGTAGGTTGAAACATGACTTATTGGATGTTGGGCTTTTTGTCACTCCATATGGCGATGAAAAAATAGTGGAACGTCCAATTTTTTATGAAGAAATGTTAGTGTATGCACATCCAGATCATTCTTTACTGAGGCAGAAAGAAATTCGTTTAAGAGATATTGAATCTTCAGAAATTTGGATGTTGGGTGCAGGTCATTGTTTTCGTAGTCAAGTAGTAAATCTTTGTGGTTTTTCTGTTCATGCTCAAAAAAAATTACCATTTCGTTTTGAGAGTAGTTCATTAGAAACGTTGATGCGTATTGTAGATGTTGAGGGTGGATTTACTTTAATTCCAGAATTGGCGTTGCAATATATGTCAGAAAAAATGAAGCTACAAGTTCGTTCATTTATACATGAAAAGCCTTTGCGAGAAGTTAGTGTGATTTATTCTCGGTATTATGCTAAACAGCGATTGATTAATTTGCTGTGTGATGAAATTGGTAAAATCGTACCTTCTAAAATGTTAAATCCCAATCGTGGTATGGTAGTTGAGTGGAAAAGGTAACTGATATTGTAATATTAGAGTAATATTGATGGATATTAAGATATAAAACTAATTAGAAGTAGTTTTAAAACAATACTAAATATTGGGGCAATATTTTATTCTGGTGTAGTTATTCGATTAGCATTCAAGAGGTTTGTATGAAAATTGCATATGTTTGACAAAATATGCATAAAAAATTTTTTATGTTTAAGTAGAAAGATAATTTAGACACACAAAACATATTTATAATACTTATTGATTATGGGAAATAAGATTAATGATCCGATAGCGCGTTTAATGGGATTGCGTTATAAATCGCATCCTTGGCATGGTATTGAAGTTGGTGACGAAGCACCAGAAGTCATAACAGCTTTTATAGAGATGGTTCCGACGGATACCGTAAAATATGAACTAGATAAAGTTTGTGGGTATATAAAGATCGATAGACCTCAAAAATACTCTAATGTTGTACCGGCGCTTTATGGATTTATTCCTCAGAGTTATTGTGGCGATTTAGTGGCAGAATATGCCATGCAACAGAGTAAACGCACTGATATCAAAGGTGATAGTGACCCATTGGATATCTGTATCTTAACAGAACGTACGATTGCTCATGGAGATATTATAGCCCGAGTACGTCCTATTGGTGGTTTTCGAATGTTTGATGGAAATGAAGCTGATGATAAGATTATTGCTGTTTTGAAGCATGATGCAACCTATAATGTTTATAATGAGATTTCTGAATTACCTCATATTGTTGTTGACCGTTTGAAACATTATTTTTTGACATATAAAGATATGCCTGGAGAGGAAGGACAAAAAAAAGTTGAGATTACCCATGTATATGGTCGTGAAGAAGCTTATGAAGTGATTAGTCGTTCTCTTGAGGATTATAAAAATCATTTTGCTGGTTTGGATGATATTTTGAGCAGGGTTTAATCCTGCTCTTTTTTAATGCATTCCCCAGTTCTCTTTATCAAGAGAACGGTATTGTATCGCTTCTGCTATATGTTGAGGTGTTATTTCAGGACTATCAGCAAGATCTGCAATAGTACGTGATAGTTTTATGATTCGATCATAGGCACGAGCTGACAGACCAAATTTTTGCATAGCTAGTTTTAAGAGGCTAATACATTGATTATTTAAGGGGCAGAATTTTTTAATCAACGCTGGGTTCATTTGTGCATTGCAGTGAATGCCAGGATAATTTTTGAAACGATTTGTTTGAATATTACGTGCTGCAATAACACGTTGGCGAATAATGTCACTGGATTCTGCATCTTGTTTTCCTGTTATTTTTTCTAATTCGACAGGTACTACTTCTAGATGTATATCAATTCTATCAAGCAGGGGACCAGAAATTTTTGACATATAACGGTGTATGCTACTAGCTGTACAACTACATTCCTTTGTGGGATGATTATAGTAGCCACATGGACATGGATTCATTGATGCTACAAGCATAAAATTAGCAGGATAATCAACAGAATAGCGAGCTCTACTGACTGTTATTTTGCGATCTTCTAGAGGTTGGCGCATAACCTCTAAAACAGTTCTCTGGAACTCTGTTAGTTCGTCTAAAAACAGCACTCCATTAGTTGCCAATGAGATTTCTCCTGGACGTGGATAGGCTCCTCCTCCAATTAGAGCAATGCCGGATATTGTATGATGAGGTGCTCTAAATGGTCTATTGGTGATAAGTGGGCAATTACGAGATAATTGACCTGCAACAGAATGAATTTTTGTCGTTTCTAGAGATTCTTCTATGGTCATAGGAGGAAGAATTCCTGGTAAACGTCTTGCTAGCATTGTTTTACCAGAACCTGGGGCTCCTATCATGATGACATTGTGCATACCTGCAGCAGCAACTTCTAATGCTCGCTTTACATTTTCTTGGCCTTTTACATCTTTGAAATCGTAAAATGTATAATCTTCCGCTTGATTTGATGTAGAGGAGAATGCTATAGGTTGTTTGTGTTGAGGATTCTTAATGAATTCAATAACTTCATGTATATGGGAAAAACCATAAACTTGGAGTCCATTGACAACAGCGGCTTCATTTGCATTTGCGATTGGTAGGATGATTTTTTGAAATCCCTCATCATGGGCATTAATCGCAATAGGTAATACTCCTTTGACCGGCATTAAACTGCCATCTAATGATAATTCTCCTAAAATAATATATTTTCCCCAATCATTAAATGTTAATTGTTCATTAGCGGCCATAATGCCAAGTGCTAATGGTAGGTCATAAGAAGAACCTTCTTTTTTTACATCAGCAGGGGCCATATTGATAATAACTCTTTTACCCGGTATGCGACTGCCTATTTCTCTAAGTGCAGAATCAATGCGTTGTTGACTTTCTTTTACAGCATTGTCTGGCAACCCGACTATAATGAATTTTGCTCCGTTTAATATATTGACTTCAAGAGTGATTGTTGTAGCCTCAATACCATTGACAGCTCCACTATATATCTTTACAAGCATAATATTTAAATATTGAATTACAAAGTGAAAGTTACAATATATTCATAAGTAATACAAATCTAAATTATGAGAATTATTGATATGTTTTTAAATATACTTGCTCCCCGTCAAAAGTGGCATAAGTGTAATAAGTTATCCAATCACCTGTATTAATGTATTTAGAGTTAGAATTGAGAGATAAATCTATGGGTAGATGTCTATGTCCAAAAATAAAGTAATCAAAGTGTTTTTGTTGAAGCACTTGTTTACAAAAGCGAACGATTTCTTCTTGTTCATCTCCTCGATATAAATCCGCTTCAATTTTACCATTTTCTAAGCGAGAATGAGAAGACCATTTTTGGGCTAACGCAATTCCTAAGTCAGGATGTACCCATCGGAAGCAACGTTGGAGAAAGCGATTGTGAAAGATATTGTATAAGAATAAGTAGCCTTTATCTTTGGGATTTAAGGCATCTCCATGTCCTAATAAAAAATGTTTGTTGTGTATTTGAAATGCTTGGTTGTGAGTGTGTAATGTGATTCCACATTCTTGTGGTAGATAGTCAAAAACCCAAATGTCATGGTTGCCGGTGAAAAAGTGGACAGGAATTCCAGAATCTGTGAATTCACATATTTTGGATAAAAAGCGGATATGTCCTTTAGGAACGGCATGTTTATATTCAAACCAAAAATCGAAAATATCCCCTAATAGGAAGAGGGCTCCGCAGTTAGGACGTATTTTTTCAAGCCACATTATAAGATGTTGCTCTCTTGCCGTATTGTTTTTCAGTGTTGAAGCTCCCAAATGTATATCGGAAAGAAAATAAATTTTCTTTCCGATAGGGAGTGTTAATATATTTTCCTGTGTTGGAATTATTAAATTATTGTTGCTCACGGGTTATTTCATCAAATCGTTCAATCGCTCTTCTAAGCGTCTTCCTGTTAGATTTTTACCAACAATCTCAAATTTAGGATTGATGATGTAATTGGCTGGAATATTTTGAATATTCCAAGTTTGTGCAATACGGCTTCTGAGTCCTTGTGGATCACGGACACATATCCAATTGATGTTTTCTTGTTGGACTAATCGTTCCCAAAGAGCTTGATTTTCATCAAGACATACTTGGTATATTTGCAATCCTTTATTTTTGAATTTTTGATATACAGTCTTCATTTCATTGATATATGCACTGCTTTCTTTTGCAGCCAAAAGAGTGAAATCTAATATTATATATTTCCCTTTTAGCGAACTTAATGCAATTGTGTCTTGTTTGCTGTTGGGTAAATTGATTTCGGGAAGCGTATTCTCTGAATTTTCAATGAGTTGTCTGATTCGTTCGTTTTGAAATCCTTTTGCAATTTGTTCCAGGTGTTTTAAAATTGCTTTTGTATATTGTGATTCAGGGTACATAGCCTTTAATGATGAAGCTACAATCTTAAATGAATGTAAATCTTCGGTAGGAGTAAGAATGAAATTGTCTTTGTCGAATTTTTGATAAAGAGCATAATATGAGGCTGGAGAAACTGCATGTTTTAATATAAAGTCTTTTGAAAACTTTATTTGTTTATTAATGATAGAATCCCACGTCTGAAGTAAACGGTGCCGTTCTGTATCGTATGTTTTGTCTGCTGCTAAATTTGTATAGATGTTTCGTAGAGAATCCAATTGGGTGACGGTGTTGTTTAATTGGAAGTTTAGTAATTTGACCCAAAGTGAATTTTCAGATCCATCTACCCAATAGTTTTGGCTTAATCCTTTGAATGACCCACTTAGTTCTATATTTTCATCTGCTTCTGCAATAAAAGTGATTGCTTCTCTAGGACCGACTTTAACATTGTAAAATGTAGGTTGTTCCACAAATGTTTTGAATTTGAATTCTCCATTTTTATTACTTTCTGTGGAATCAATAATTACAGTATTATCAACATTCAGTTGTTCTAAATAGATTTTTTGCTTACCTGCTTCTTTGATATGTCCAGTGATGTTTACATTGGTTTTATTGCACGAAGCTAATAGAAGCACAATGGCTGCGGAAGAAATAATAGTCTTTATCATTTGTTTAAAACAGTATTAGATGATAGATAAATTCAGCAACGAAAATACAATTTTTTTGTATTATGCAAAAGCATTCTTTGTCTGCATATGGAATATATTAGAATGTTGTTAAATTTTTGTCAAGAAGGCCCTGTATATTGGTTGAATATTGCTAAAACATATATATTTGTCCAATATGATTAGAGTGAGCATAAAAATATTCCACTATTTTATCCTATTGATTACAGGGATAGCTCTCATTGGAGTCAATGTTCGGCTTCTACATTGCTGTCATTCAGAAAGTAGTATTGTAGAAGTGAGAATGATGCCTGATGAAGAGGAGATGCCTTGTAGTGATGATTGTTGCGGAAAAAAGCAGTGTCATACTCATTCACAGCATAATTTTTATAAAATAACTGACTTTTCTCGGGTTGAACCTAATTTTTATCTTTTGCATATTGTTTGTATTCTGCCACAAATGGTAGAATATGTACCTTTGATATTAAATGTTTTAAATCAAGCGGTTAAATTAGAAGGCACGAAATCATATCTTGATCCGCCTGCTTGTGCGTTTTTATGTACTTATCTTTGTTAGCCTATTATTTTAATAGGGTAGTTCTTGCTGCCTATAGAGTGGTGTGGGGTGTTGTAATGACACAAAGAATGTAGATTATATTTTTTAGTATATAGCAATAGAAATGAAATTTTTATTTTTAATCGCTTTGTTAGCAATGGTGACTACAACTATGGCTCAAAGCATCAAGGGACGTGTTGTCGAGGAAAATGGTGGTAAAAAAGTAAGTTTACCAGGTGCAAATGTTGTTTGGGAAGGGACAACAGAAGGAGTTGTAACAGATGAAAATGGTCGATTTGAATTAAAATGGCATAATGTAGGTAAATTAGTTGTAAGTTTTATAGGTTTTCAAACAGTAGTAGTGCCTGTTAGCGCTTCGGATAAAGAGATTGAAATATTGCTGGAATCTGGAGAAGTTCTAGATGAGGTTAAAGTAATGACGAGAGGTAATACAACAATCATGAGTACCCGTGGACCGATTATAGAACAAGTGATAACAGGAGAAGAGCTTTGTAAGGCTGCTTGTTGTAATTTGGGGGAGAGTTTTACAACTAATGCTTCTGTTGATGTGGCTTATGCAGATGCTGTAACAGGAGCAAAGCAGATACAATTGTTAGGACTTACAGGTAAATATGTACAGATGATGACCGAAAATATGCCAAATTTCCGGGGAATTTCTTCTCTTTATGGTTTGAATTATGTTCCAGGCCCATGGATGAGTGCTATTTCTGTATCTAAAGGAGCAGGATCTGTTATTAATGGTTATGAGGCTATTGCCGGTCAAATTAGTGTGGATTATAAAAAGCCTACAACAAGTGAGAAAGTATTTGTGAATGGTTATGGAAGTAGTGAAGGGATGATAGAGTTTAATGCTAACACGGGTATTATTCTGAATGATAAATGGAGTACTGCCTTATTAGTACATGGGGATTGGTTGACTGTAGACCACGATTCTAATCATGATGGTTTTTTGGATATGCCGGAAAAGAAGCAATATAATTTAATGAATCGTTGGCAGTATAAAACTGATAAGTGGAATTTGCAGTTTGGCGGGAAGTTCCTTGATGAAAAACGACTTGGTGGGCAAAAAGGTTTTAAGAGGAGTATGCGAGGTGAGTATGGTGTAGAT
>CAJJNP010000069.1 GCA_905193145.1 uncultured Odoribacter sp.
CAAATAAGCTATTCTCCGTTGCATGTGTTTATGTGATTTAAAAATATGGATTTATCTTATAGTCGGGTAATAAATATTTGGCGCATCTACATTTGTCATTTTGTTAATACATGCAAACTCTGGTTTAACAATAGAATTTATATGGTATAAGTGCTTCGATGTGTTGAGCACTATAATGATAACCTTATAAATTTATTGTTGTATAGTATTGGAATCGTTATTGCTGTCTTTGACGTATGCTCAATCATTGATATACTAAGAATTAAAATAATAGAGAAGAATTTCTTTAAATGGTACGATTCCAGACAGAGATTCGTACATGCAATCAAATGTCTACAGAACATAAAAATATAATTATATGGACAATAAACTTATCACAGTAACCAGTCCGTTACTTCCTAATCTTGAGTATTTTACTGCTGAACTTCAGAAGATTTGGGACAGTAAGTGGATTACTAATATGGGACAATATCACCAACAACTCGAAAATGCTTTGGCCGAATATCTCCATGTACCTTATGTTTGCCTCTTTACAAATGGTACGCTTCCCTTGATGACTGCTCTTCAGGCACTTCGCATTACAGGTGAAGTCATTACTACCCCTTATAGTTTTGTTGCAACTACTCACTCTATTTGGTGGAATAACTGTAAACCTGTATTCGTTGATATTGATCCTGCTACTGGCAACATTGATCCTGATAAGATTGAGGCAGCCATCACGCCTGCTACAACGGCAATTATGCCTGTTCACTGTTATGGCAAACCTTGTGACACCAAACGCATTCAGCAGATTGCTGATAAGTACGGACTTAAGGTTATTTACGATGCTGCACATGCATTTGGTCTTGAAGTTCCTGCTGAGGAGTATGATCTTCCTGCATATGACGAGAAAGGACTTGCCGGTATCATGAATGCTGGTGATATGTCTACCCTATCTTTCCATGCAACTAAGGTGTATAATACCATAGAGGGAGGTGCTCTTATCGTAAAGGATGAAGCTACAAAGAAACGTATTGATTATCTCAAGAACTTCGGTATTGTTGACGAGGTAACCGTTGTTGCCCCAGGAATTAATTCTAAGATGGACGAGATGCGATCTGCTTACGGACTTCTCAACCTTCATCAGGTTAATAATGCAATTTTTGAGCGTCAGAAGGTTGCAAATATCTATCGTGAAGCCCTCCGTCCTGTTGAAGGTGTTGCATTCTTTGATGATATGCCCGGAGTCCGTCACAACTACAGCTACTTCCCAATCTTCATTGATTCAGAAAAGTACGGAATGACACGTGATGGACTCTATTACAAAATGAAGGCTGAGAACGTATTGGCTCGTAGATATTTTTATCCTTTGATTAGCGATTTCCCATGTTATCGTGGACTTCCTACTGCTGGTCATGACAACCTTCCTAAGGCAACGAAGATGGCTGATAACGTACTCTGTCTGCCAATGCATCACAAGTTGTCTGCAGAAGATATGGAACGAATCATTGGTTTGATAGTAAAATGATGGTACAATCATCATTTTATTCAGACGAAGAACTTTTGTCGATGGGCTTCAAGTCCATTGGTAAAGGTTGTATGATTAGCCGCAAGGCCAGTTTCTATGGCGTGGGTAGAATGTCTATCGGAAATAATGTCCGTATAGATGATTTCTGTATACTTTCGGGCAGTATCACCTTAGCTAACAATATTCATATCTCAGCATATGTTGCACTTTATGGGGCTGAGGGTATTGAGTTTGAAGACTATACTGGTATATCTGCTCGCAGTACCATCTACTCTGCTATGGACGACTTCTCTGGTGAGTATCTTGTAGGTCCAATCCATCCTGAAGAATATACTCGTGTTACAGGCGGTAAAGTTACCGTCAAGGCTTATACGCAGATTGGAGCCAATGTACTTGTATTCCCAAATCTTACAATTGGAGAGGGTTGTGTGGTAGGTGCTTACTCTATGGTACGTAAAGATCTTGCTCCATGGGGTGTCTACTATGGTCTTCCTGTGCAACGAGCGAAAGATAGAAGTAAGGAAATGTTAAAGTATTGCTATTAACTAATGAATACTACAATAACCACATACGCACCAGTTATTATTCCAACGCTGAATAGGAATGTACATTTTGAGCGATGTCTGGAGTCTTTGGAAAGGTGTAGCGGTGCGGATCAAACAGAAGTCTATGTCGCTCTAGACTACCCACCTTCTGAAAAATACAAGGAAGGTTGGAAAAAGATAGACGATTATCTTCGCCTTAAAGAATCACAGAATGGATTCAAGAAGTTGCATGTGATTAGACGTGACCGCAATTATGGTATTTGTCACGAGAACGGGAATTATGAGACCCTTATACGTGAAATAAAAAAGTCTTATGATCGATATATATTATCAGAGGATGATAATGAATTCTCTCCATGCTTCCTTGAGTTTCAGAATAAATGTCTTGAACGTTTCAAGGATGACCCTCGCATTAATCTGGTGTGTGGATATAATTATGTGATGGATTTCCCTGAAATGTACAAAAACAACTTTTATCTGACGAAGTGGGGGTGTCCGTGGGGTACAGGAGAGTGGACTTCAAAACAACACCTACTAGAACGTTTCTGTAGTTTAGAGGGTTTATCTTCTATATTGAAAGATAAGGAAATGTATGCTTTGCTTAAGCGACGGGACCCAGACTCTATTGAAAAGATAGTAACTATGTTGAAAATTGGTAGGATTTGGGGTGATGCCGTTAAAGGAATCTGTAAAATTATTTATGACACATATTGCGTAATGCCGAGAGAATCTATGGTGAGAAATTACGGCAATGATGGTACAGGTGATCATAGTAAGCGTTTGAATAGTGACCAGAATAATCATTATTTGATGCAGCCAATTTCTGAAGAGACGCATTTTGAGTTTACGGATGATGTTTTTACCTATGAACCGATATATCTTGAAAGACACCACTACACTACCACATTTATGCCATATACTTGGTTGAGAAGGATATATAAGAAGTTCGTCTTTAAAACCGATTTATTTCTTTTTAGGCACTTTAATTACATACCAAAATCAAAATATCTATAGATGCTATTTCAATTATTCATATTTGTTGTATTACTACTGTTAGTCAATAGAGGTAACAACAGCAACTATAGCGATAAATTAAAGGAGAAAAATAGAAAGACATTTATTTTCGTTGCTATGGTGTTGCTTACCGTCCAGTCTGGTTTTAGGAATCTGGCGGTTGGTTCGGATACGTTTCAATACTACAACCATTTTGAAATGGCAATTACTTCTTCTTGGACATCCTTGATAGACAGTTTTATTGGTTTTATTCATGGAGGTGAAGGAAAGGACCCAGGCTATGCATTACTTCAAAAGACGTTCGGTACTTTCTTTCCGAGTTATCGTTTGTTTCTTATTATGGTTGCAGTCTTCTTTTTTTACGCTTTAGGTAAAACATTTAAGGAGTATACCTCATCAAATATGGAGGTTCTTATTAGTATCGCACTTTATCAATGCTTGTATTACACGTTTTTTTCTATTACGGGTATTAGACAAACCATTGCATCTGGCATTTTATTATTTGCTTTACCATATGTATTTGAACGGAAATTGTGGAAATTTCTCCTACTGTTAGTTCTTGCAGCTACTCAGCATAAATCAGCATTATTATTCGCCCCGTTCTATTTACTTCCTTTGGTCAAGGATAGCCGTAAGTTTATATTGCTGGCTTTTGTTTTATTCGCACCAATGTGGATATTCGGAGGTCAGATTGCAAAGTATTTGGTGATGGGTTCGATTTTTGAGCAATATGCAAGCTATCTTGAACAGAATGAGATTGCTGGTGCTTACACTTTTGCTTTGTATATGATTATCTTGGGTGTTTTGATGTTTGGGAACTACAAGCAGATTGTGAATGCAGATGGGAGGAATAATGTGTTTGTCTGTGCGGTTTCAATTGCCATCATGCTTACTCCTCTAACTATGATTGATCCAAGTAATATGCGTATAGTTCAGTACTATTCGGTATTCGGATTATTGGTATTGCCGAAGTGTTTAATTTCCATACAGTTCAGGTATAATATGGACCTATCCATGATTGTGTTCTTGTTTTTAGCGGCATATACTCTTTACAGAATGGAACCATATGCGTTCTTTTGGCAGGATATGGAGCTGGGAATAAACTATGGTGGTGGAATAATTAACGATAATAGTATAAGATATTAAGTCAATGGTAAATCAGATAAAATATGGCGCTGTTATCTCTTATGCAGCATTGTTTATCAATATTCTAATCGGATTGGTTTATACACCATGGATGATTAATAGTATTGGTAAGGCTGATTATGGTCTATACACATTGGCCTTTTCTGTTATTCAGATCTTTGTGTTTGATTTTGGATTAAGTCAAGCGGTTACACGTTTTGTTGCAAAGTATCTTGCTGAAGGTAGGCAAGATAAAGCAAATCAACTTATTGGTGTAACCTATAAATTATATCTTGTTGCTGATGTTGTAATCTTCACGTTGTTAGTAGGTGTATTCTTTTTTATACCAGATATTTATAAAGGTCTTACTCCGGAAGAGCTACACAAATTCAAGGTTGTGTATGCTGTTGCTGCCATTTTTAGTGTCTTCTCATTTCCATTTATTCCATTAAATGGTATTATTTCTGCTAATGAGAAGTTTATACAGCTTAAATTTTGTGATCTCGCTCATAAGATTATTACAGTTGTCTTAATGACAGGATGTCTCCTATTAGGATATAGTTTGTATGCACTGGTAATTGTAAATGCTATTTCGGGTATTGCTACTATTTTGCTGAAACTTATAGTTGTGCGTAGAAAAACTCAGATGCGCATCGAATGGCATTTCTGGGATAAGGATATGTTGAAAGCAATTCTTGGTTTTTCTGTATGGGTAACAGTAGCAGCACTGGCTCAACGATGTGTTTTGAATATTTGTCCTTCAATTCTGGGTATGGTTTCTGATAGCCAGAATATTGCAATATTCGGTATAGCGATGACTATCGAAGGGTATGTGTACACATTTGCCTCTGCCATAAATGGATTATTCCTCCCAAAGGTTACGCGAATGGTAGCAAATAATCAAAATGATGATATTTTACCATTGATGATAAAGGTAGGTCGTATCCAGTTTTATATCATAGGAATGATTTTCCTTGGATTTATATGTGTAGGACAGAACTTTATAAATGTCTGGGTTGGCGGTGACTTTTCGGATGTCTACCTCTGTGTTATCTTAATGATTGCTCCATCCTTTATTTCCTTAGCTCAAGAGATAGGCGCAACAACCGTGATTGTGCAGAATAAGGTGAAGAAATCTGCAAAGATTAGTGTCATTAAAGCTGTCTTAAATTTGGGCTTAGGATATCCGTTGGCAAAGGTTATGGGTGTACAGGGTATGGCGATTTCTATTTTTATATCCTATGCAGTATCTACTGCTTTATTTAATCGTTTGTACCATTACGATTTGGGTATCAATATCCCATTATTTTTTAAAGAGTCACTATTTAAGATGGGGGGCTTTATGATCATAGTTTGTGCCTTATGCTATTCTATGAATATAGTCCTCAATAATAATGGATGGATACATTTTATTATAAAATTTATGATATTTATCTTAGTCTACAACGTAATAATGTTTGCTATGTGTCTAAATAGAGACGAAAAGAACTTATTGACAAGTCCTCTTAAAAAATACATAAGTAGATAATGAAAATTGTCCAGATTAATTGTGTGTACGAATATAGTAGTACAGGTCGTACTACTATGGAGATGCATGAGTATTGCATGTCCTATGGTATTGAATCTCATGTCTTTTGTATGAATAAGTCTGATGCGGATAATAATGTTTATTATGTAGGAACGCAATTGGATCATAAGCTTCATGCGCTTTGGTCACGTATTTGGGGTATGCAGGGCTTTTTTTCAAAGAGTGCAACCCGGAAAATGGTGTCTCAATTGAAAAGGATTCAGCCTGATGTCGTAATTCTGAGAAATCTACACTCTAATTTTGTTAACCTTCCTATCCTTCTTGGTTATCTTGCCAAATATGATATTCCTACAATCGTGGTACTACACGATTGTTGGTTCTTTACTGGTCATTGTACCCACTATACTGCTCATAAATGCTACAAGTGGCAGTCTGAATGCAAAAATTGTAAATTGATGAAACTTGATAATCCAAGTTTGTTCTTCGATACATCACGCAAGATGTTTCGTGCAAAGAAGGAACTGTTTGTTTCGATTCCACGCTTGGCTGTAGTTGGTGTTTCTGATTGGATTACAGATGAAGGTCATAAGGCTCCAATTTTTCAGAATGCAAAAATTTTTCAACGAATATACAATTGGATTAATCTCAAGCCTTTCCATCCCAAGGATACAATACTACTTCGCAAGAAGCTGGGGTTAAAAGACACCGATTTCGTTGCTCTTGGAGTATCAATGTCATGGGACTATCGTAAGGGAATGGAAATATTCTTTGATATTGCCGAACGGATCCCTGATATTACAATAATTATGATTGGTTGTTTACCAGATTGTGAGTTACTACCCAATATCCTCAATGTACCACCTATGGGGGCTGTTGATGAATTGGTCGAATACTATTCATTAGCTGATGTTCTGTTTAATTTCTCCATACAGGAAACTTTTGGCAAGGTAGCGGCGGAAGCGCTTGCGTGTGGCACTCCACTGATCGTAAACGAGACTACTGCAAACCCAGAACTTCCTGGCGAATGTGGCTTTGTGGTTAAAAATAATGATGTCAATAATATTATAAGTGCCGTAAATACAATTCGCTCAAGGGGTAAAGGCTATTATCAGCAGATGTGTGTTGAGCGGGCACATAACTTATTTGAGAAAGATAAGAATATCGAACAGTATATTGAATTATTTAATATACTGAATGTTAATAGTTGAGTAGGACATTTATCTTGTATAAATATGAAATTTAGTATAATTATCCCAATATATAAAGTCGAGGTTTATCTGCATCAATGTGTGGATAGTGTTCTTGCGCAGTCATATAAGAATATTGAAGTCATTCTTGTGGATGATGGATCACCTGACTCATGTCCGCGGATATGTGATGAATATGCAGCGAAAGATGAGCGTATCAAGGTAATTCATAAGCCAAATGGGGGCTTGTCTGATGCGAGGAATTCTGGTTTAAAAATAGCCAATGGTGATTATGTTATTTTTTTGGACTCTGACGATTATTATAATAACACACAGTTCCTGCAGGATATTCATGACCAATTATTTTTTAAGAATGCCGATGTGTTGTTCTTTAGAAGGATTTATTTCATTGATGGTAATAACAATTCTTTTAATCGGCAAACTCCATACGACAAAAGTATGATTACAATAAGTAATAAGGGTAAACTTATCAAGAAAATGTCAGCTGCTGGTGTGTTAGATGCTAGTGCGGCAATGAAGGTAATCAAGAGGGAAATACTTATTACCAATAATCTTTATTTCAAATCTGGTATAGTGTCTGAGGATGTAGAGTGGTTTATGCGTTTGGTGCCATCGTTATGTACTATATTAGTATCTAATAGTATAGCCTATTGCTACAGAGTTCGTTTGAATTCTATCTCACATTCTATTTCATATAAAAACATTAATGACCTTTTTTCGACAATTGAAAGTTATGCGGGAGAATTGTGTATGTTATCAGACAGGGAAACAGGCATCGGTTTATTGAACTATCTTGCTTACCAATATTCTATAGTATTGGGCTATACATCAAAATACCTTATTGGTGTAGAAAAACAAAACATGCTTGATCGTTGTGCAAACTACAAATGGATAATGAAATATGCTTTGAACAAGAAAACGAAGGTATGCAAGTTGTTAATTTTCATTTTTGGTTTAAAATTTACATCATATATTTTAGGTAAATATCTCGCTTCAATTAATCGATAATTTATGAAAGTATTGGTTATATCAAGATCACCATGGGATGATAGCAATAGTTTTGGTAATACCTTCAGTAATTTGTTTGGAGGGATGAAAGGTGTTGAGATATTCAGTATCTGCTGCCAGGATGGTGTAAATAATAATGGTATTGTGTCCAAAACTTATCAGATGACAGATAGATCTGTTCTTAACTCACTTATGGGTAAGCATGCAGGCTCTGTTATGGCGTCTGCTACAGTACAAGATTACGTAATAAGCAAAAAAAAATCCAATAAGTTTCCTAAGAAGCGCTATACTGTTTTTTATATTGCAAGAGACTTGATATGGAACTTTGGACATTGGTGGGATAAGGATTTTAAATCCTTCCTTGACGAAATAAAGCCTGAGGTAATTTATCTTCCGATATATGCTTCATGGTATATGTGTGATGTTCAACAGAAAGTAGTAAACTATTGTAAAGTTCCAGTTGTAGGTCATATAACTGATGATAATTATAACTATCCACCAAATGGTTGGAATCAACCTCTTGCATATCTCTATCGAGCAAATGTACGTAGAAAGGTACGAAATTTAATAGCTAAGTGCTCATACATTGAGGTATTTGCTGAGAATATGGCACATGAATATGCTGAGATTTTCAAAAAGCCTTTTTATGTTATTGGAAAAGGAATCGATATATCAAAGGTTGATCAGATAAAAGTCGAGACTCCAAAAAATAATCCTGTAAAATATGTTTATACCGGTAATATAGGTAATGGTCGTTATCTTGAACTTGCTAAATTGGGTAAGGCTCTTGATGTTGCTTATCATGATGGTGGGGCAGAACTACTAATCTATACCCAATCTATGATGGAGGTTGGTATGCAGGAAGCATTCTCCTATTGCAATAGTTTGAAACTTTGCGGAAGTGTATCAAGTATAGAAGTATTAAAAATACAACAAGATGCTGACGTTCTTGTACATGTGGAGAGTTTCTCCAAGCAGTCTGTTTTTGAAACAAAGATGTCTTTCTCTACGAAACTAGTGGACTACATGATGGCTGGCAAAATAATATTTGCAATCGGTCCGATGGAGGTAAATTCTTTAGAGACGCTACGCAATCATAATCTAGCTATTACAGCATGTTGTGATGATGAGGTTAAGAAACAAGTTTTGGCAATTAAAAACGGTGAGGTAGATACAAAAAGTCTTACTGCATCTATTCACAAATATATTACAACGTATCGCGACAAGATTATAATCCAAAAAGAAATGTTTAATCGTCTGTCCGAATTAATGAAATAGCAATGCATATGGTTATTGAAATACTACATGCATCTCAATGGTGTCATAGATATAAATTTCGAGTTGGCGAAAGATTCTTTGATGGTTTGATGCATTTGCTATGTGCTGCCGATATTCGTGGCTGCTCAGACATTCATCCATCAGTAAGTTTTTCACATGGAGCTCATGGTGTAATAATCAATAAAGATGCTATTGTTGGAGAAAAATGCATAATTGGTGCAAAGGTAACCCTAGGCAATGCTTTTCCTCATGGAGGTGCCCCAAAACTAGGGAAACATGTTTACGTCGGTGTTGGTACTTTTATAGGGGTGACGTTCAAGTTGCTGATTATGTAGTAATTGGAGCGAATTCTGTATTGACAAAAGATGTGCTTGAACCTGGAGTTATAGTAGCAGGTGTACCTGCAAAAGTCATAAGAAAACTGACAGAAGAAGAAAAGAAAATGCTGGAATGGTAAATGTTTAAATTTCTTTTAGAAATTTGTTTGTAAAGTATACTATTTGAATAATGAAAGCATTATTATTATCAAGTCATACACCTTCGTTGTTCTGGTTTCGTGTGGATTTAATGAAGGCTATGCAGGCTGCTGGATATGAGGTGGTGGCTGCAGGACAGATGCCAGAGACTGATTGGACAGATAAGTTCAAGGCCTTGGGCGTAACATATAAGCAGATTAGCGTTGTCCGTAATGGACTGAACCCAATGGGTGATCTGGTCACACTGAAAGATATAAAACGACTCTTGCGTAATGAGCGTCCTGACAAGATTTTTGCATTCCAGGCGAAAACTATCAGTTATGGCGCGATAGCAGCAAAGGATATGGGTATTACGGAGTTTTATCCTATGGTAGCGGGGTTGGGTAGTATCTTCCGTGGAACTGGCTTGAAGAATAAGCTGGTGCGTACTGTAATGAGTGTACTCTACAAGCAGGCGTTTAAGAAGAGCAAGAAAGTGTTCTTTCAGAACAACGATGACAAGAAGGTATTGGTTGATGCAGGGCTGTTACCAGAGAGCCAAATTGTGGTGATTCATGGTTCTGGTGTTAATCTGGAAAAATTTGTGCCAACAGAGATGCCTGAGATACCTACGTTCCTCTATATTGGCCGTCTGATAAAAGACAAGGGGGTCGGTGAATATTTGGAGGCTTGTCAGAAGATTAAGCGATTGTATGGCAAAAAGGTTCGTTGTCTGCTGGTTGGTCCGTTTGATTCTAATCCTTCGGCTCTGAAGCCGGAAGAATTGCAACCCCTGATTAATAGTGGCGTACTGGAGTATTTTGGCGAGCAGAGTGATGTGCGCCCATACATTAGTCAGTGTAGCATCTATGTATTGCCATCTTATCATGAGGGTACGCCTAAGACCGTGTTGGAGAATATGGCCATGGGTAGAGCAATCATTACTACTGATGCTCCAGGATGTCGCGAGACCGTTGTAAATGGCGAGAACGGTTATCTGGTAGAGGTAAAGAATGCGGATGCAGTAGTAGCAGAGATGCAGTATCTAATGGAACATCCAGAGACTGTAGTAAAGATGGGCAAGAAGAGCCGTGAGATGGCTGAAAATATCTTTGATGTAAACAAGGTGAATCACGCTATTTTGTCTACTATGGGCATGATCTAATGGATGTATTGTTGGGGCTTTTGCGTTTTGCTTTGGGCAATGTTGAAACTACGACTACAGTTGGCATTTGTGTTAATTGAAAGGAGATGATGGCTTTGACGGATTGGAAAAGCTTAAAAATAAGGAATCATCAATTGATATCTCTAAAATGGAAGCTATGCATAAGAACAGTCATTTGATGCTCATTGTTATGTTGGGCTCGGATTTAGAAATGAATTAGATGTAGATGCCAAACGCTTCTATGGGATTTCAAGATATGTGCCAAATCATTAGGAATAGACGAATTGAATGAAATTCGAAATGAAAATAAGAAGGCTTTCAATATGAGAAATAGAGAGAGTGAACTTTGAATCGTAAATAGTATAAACATGGCAACTTACTTTATTATCTTTATTCTGCTTCTTTTAGTGGAACTAATTTATTTTTGTATTGCGGATAAGTATAATATTATTGATAAACCCAATGAACGATCGTCGCATTCTACGATAGTATTGCGTGGTGGTGGTATTATCTTTTTGATAGGTGTATGGGTATGGAGCGTATTCTTCGGATTTCAATACCCGTGGTTCTTGGTCGGATTTACGCTTGTGGCTGGCGTAAGTTTTGTGGATGACATTCATTCGTTGCCCGACTATGTGAGGCTGGTGGCACAGTTTATGGCGGCTGCAATGGCTTTCTATCAGTTGGGGATTTTACACTGGTCAATGTGGTGGATAGTGTTATTGGCGCTCATTGTCTATGTGGGAGCAACAAATATCATAAACTTCATGGATGGCATTAATGGTATAACAGTAGGATATTCGTTGGCAGTATTAGTACCGTTGGCTGTGGTGAACATGAAAAGTAATTATGTAGAACAGAGTCTGATAATATCAACTATTCTTGCTTCGTTAGTATTCTGTATTTTCAATTTTCGGCCGAAGGGAAAAGCAAAGTGTTTTGCTGGCGATGTAGGTTCCATTGGAATTGCATTTATTATGTTGTTCCTTTTGGGCAATGTCATCATCAAGACTGGGGATATTACGTGGCTGATATTCCTGTTGGTCTATGGTGTGGATGGCTGTTTAACTATTGTGCACCGTATTATGCTACATGAAAATCTCGGTGAAGCTCATCGTAAACATGCCTATCAGTTAATGGCAAATGAATTGAAGATTGGCCATGTAAAAGTGACATTGTTATATATGGTTCTTCAATTGATTGTTTCTTTTATGTTTATCTATATCATACCGGATAGATTAGTGGTTCATTGGGTATATCTTGGGACAATAGTAGGTGTACTGACAGCAGCTTATTTATTATTTATGAAGAAGTATTATCATTTACATGAAGCATATCTTGTTTCGATAAATAAGTAGTAGTATCCAATTTGGGCATCTATTAATTTGATCGGAAACGTATGTTTTTTGCAAGAAGAATTGGATAAGTTAACCCAACATTGAATTCGTTCAATGCTTTCTTCCTTACTAATAAAGATTTAGATGACGTAAGGAATGCCGGATTATTCTGATGCGAATCATGGTAATTCTGCTTAATATTATTGTTTGTTTGTGTAGCCCTCCTTTATAAGGTCTGGCGTGACCTATTACATTAAAGGAGGGCTTTTTATTTAGATTTAGGTGTATCCTTTTTTAAATAATGATTGCTGCATTCTTTTCATCTCAAATGTAGCTATCAATAGCCAAATTTCTCTGTTTTATGGAGGAGTTTGGCTATCTTTGATTTTTGAAATCTTAAGAGTCATATTGGTATTCTATTTTATATGAAAGATTTATTTTTCATATCCGTTATTAAAATGGGAATAATCCTGCATATTTATGAGTGAAGCGTTAATTGAATAAGTGTTATATAAATCAGGAAAAAAGGCCGGAGCTGTTAGTATGCAGTTCCGGCTTTCTTGTTATTATATCTCTATGGTACAACTTTGGGTGGTACTCGTCCGGAAACATGGAAAGATCTCCTTTATTACCTTCCCTTTCTCCTTTGCTTGTCCTGTAATTGTCTCTTTTACATGCTAAATCGTATCAAGACGATGCTGTAACTTGTCTTTTTGCCTCTGATGGGAATGTCGCACCTTTGCAATGTTAACGTTAGCAAAGTAATAATCATTAGTATTTATTTAACAAAAAAGAAAATTATGGCAATTAGATTTAAAAGAGTTTCACGGTTGAGTGATCCGACAAATCAAGATTCAGTTAAGAGAACGTATCCTATTATTTCGTATAAGTATGACACTCCGGCAACTCTGAAAGAGGTGGCACAGGAAATCAGTGGAAACTCTGGTGTGAGTGAAGGTGAGACAATCAGTGTACTGAAAGACTTTCGGACATTGATGCGTAAAATTCTTTTGGGAGGACGCTCGGTAAATATTGACGGAATAGGTTATTTCTATCTGTCGGCACAAAGTAAAGGGACGGATAAGGCGGAAGATTTTACAGCAAGTGACATTACCGGATTGCGCATCTGTTTTCGTGCAAACAAGGATATACGTCTTAATGCGGGCGCATCGTCTACTCGTACGGATGGACTGATGTTTAAAGATCTGGATAGACTGAACGATGAAGGCACCGATGCTCCTTCCGGTGGCGACGGGGAAGGGGAAGACCCGGCTGCATAACGCAGATAGATGCAACTGACTACAATTATGGCTTTCATCACTGCCCTTGGCGGGTTGGAGGCCATTAAGTGGCTGGTGCGGTTTGTGACTTTTCGTAAGATGGATGTCCGGAAGGAGGAGGCATCGATAAATAGTATGGAAGCAGAGAACCGCAGGAAAACGGTGGACTGGTTTGAGGAGCGCCTGGAACAGCGTGAAGAGAAAATCAATGGACTTTATGCGGAGTTGCGGAAAGAACAGGAGGAGAAGATCGGTTGGATGATTCGCTGTCATGAAGTAGAGTTGATACAGAAAGAATCGGAAATAAAAAAGTGTGATATAAGAGGATGTGTGAAACGTATTCCTCCATCGGATTATTGATTTGAAAGAAAGGATTTATGGTTATGAGAAAGATCGATTCTGTGATTATACATTGTTCGGCTACGAAAGCCGGAATGGATTTTAGTGTTGCGGATATAGACCGTTGGCATCGTGCCCGGGGGATGAACGGAATAGGTTATCATTATGTAGTCCGGCTGGATGGAACCGTGGAAAAGGGGAGAGAGGTGGAAGTGGCGGGTGCGCATTGCCTGGGATGGAACGGGCGGAGTATAGGCATTTGCTATATCGGAGGACTGGATACGAACGGGAATCCTGCCGATACACGGACGAATGAGCAGAAAAAATCGATGAAGGGGCTTGTGGAAGAGTTGAAGTTGCGGTATCGGATTGTGACGGTGATGGGCCACCGGGATACTTCGCCGGATTTGAATGGGAATGGGATTATAGAACCGGGTGAGTTTATAAAGTTCTGCCCCTGTTTTGATGTGAAAAAATGGTTGATGGTCTGGAGTCTTTCGCTTTTCTTTTGGGCTTGCGGGACTACCGAGTGTATGGAAAGTCATCGTACGGAAATAGATGCCGCTGTGTTGGAGACCGGAACTGAGAAATTTTCCGGTATACAAAAGAGATTACGGAAAATGCAGGAAAGGATGAATGAACATGTGGAGGAAACGATTTTTGTGTGGACAGAGGATACTGCGGAAATGGTTGGACTTAAGGAAAGAGTATCACCACGAAAGAAGCTGCTTTCTGTAACAAAAAGAACTGTAGACAGGGATGGAAAGAGATTGCAAGAGGAGAAATTTGATGGTGCTGTTATGAAAACCGATTCATTGCAGGTGGCGGAGTATGTACGGGTGAAAACGGAGGATCGGGTGGATAAGCAGGAGAAAAAAAGAGGAGGATGGGGGAAACTGGGATTGTTGGCTGGAATTTGTGTAGTATGTATCTTATTTTTTAGAAAGATTTTTATTGTTGATAATCAGTGAGTTTTTGTCTTTGTGGATAAAAAAGTGAAAAAATAATCATCAAAAGTTTTGGCAGTCTCAAAATAAGCTGTACCTTTGCATCGCTTTTGAAACGGAAGTGTACGGGCGTTT
>CAJJNP010000070.1 GCA_905193145.1 uncultured Odoribacter sp.
TATACCGCTTCCTGCTGCTGTAATAGGTCCTTGCAACCACTGACGATCTCCGGCATACACATATCTCAATGATTTCCACATATAACTACGATCCTGACTCTCATTCATCTTTTTCTTATCAATCCCCAACAACATCAATATCCCTTTTTCCAGGTCATCTTCCACACATTTCCAATAAGCATCAGTCTTGGATGGTAGCATCCATTGTTTATCATCATTTTGATAAAGATGCTTCAACTGCCAACGTATTATTTTCTGATCATACGCTTGCAGTCCTATCACCAAACGTCCAAACAATAAATGCGCTGTAGCTGGATGTACCTCGCTTTCTATTGTTATTCCTTTTACATCATTCGCAAATACAACTCCGCACATATCCGTAGCATCCAACAAATCACATTTCCTTACCACTTGTATCCCCCTCTGCAAATCAAGAATCTTAGAAGCTTTAGCAATAACTTTCTCCAATATTTCAACCATATTATCCGGAATTTCCGGTCCAATACAAATCTTCAAAGGTTTATCATCTGTAATATTCCAATGGATTCCTCTATCACATTTAACACATCCAAACGGATTAATTCCATAATCCAATGCCACCTGTGTTCTAAGTGGACTGTTTGGAAACATTACAATAGGCTTACAGACATCTCTCGGCAACAAACGCAAAACCACTGATATTTCTATCGGAACGACACCACTTTCAGGAACCATTTCCACCACACCCTGCTTAAGATTACTGATAACATAATGCCGAATCTTAAAACAAACTCCTTCATCATAAGGAGTTATATTTATTATTTCCGGCTTATCTGCATTTGAAAATCTCAAACTTCCGCTAAGGTCATACCATTCTCCTGCTTTATTTAGCCAATCCGTAACATCCACTAGAAAACCGTTACCGATACGACCGGCAACATTCCAAGCACTCTCAGGAATTTTCAATCCATCCAATTCAAGCACATTACCATTCGACAAGGCCGTATTCGTTAATTGTTCAACCTTTGCTGCACTATACACATCCAATTTATCATCTTTATTGGCTTTTAATACAAAAACCCCTTTGGATTCCAATATTCTTCCTCGACAATTTTTCCCTTTATCTACTTGAGCAACAACAAGGAATTCTCGATCTAACATACTATGTTCAATCAAAACATATATCTTGCCATCAACCTCATATACGGGTAACATACCACCAACTACAGCATGTCGTTCAAATTTCTCATCTAGTGATAATATTTTATTTTGGGCAACACTAGAAAAAACACTCACCCAAAAAAACAAAACAGACAATATTTTCAAGCTCATCTCTGCCCCATTATTAAATTTATACTATTTCTCCAATTTTCCCAACAAACACCTTTATGCTTTTTCAAATCACTCTTCATTTTCCACAAATTGCACCCTAATAGTGCAACCATTCCTGGATATTGCCGACTATTGTTTTTGATAAAATTTGCAACACAATCCGTGTAATGCCAAAGCAAAAATCGATCCCAAGTATTCGTCATATTTTTTTTAATCAAAATATTCCTGATATCATCAAGATATTCTTCCACTGAATAATTGCTAGTTCCGCTACGCACACTTTCATCTACATATTTTATCCGACCGACTAAATCTGCAATCACTTTTTTCGCCCATTCTTCCCTCCATTTTAAAGGCAATCTGGTTTTTTCATCCAATACATACGTCAGTAAAAAAGATAAAGCCGCCTTCTGCTCCTTTTTTTCAACAGCAACAGATAACAACGTATCTACATTCCAACATTTTCGCCGTCCTCCTATATAAGTCAATGCCTGATTTATGTATTCGGAATACTGGTCACGAACAGCTTGATTTCTATTATCATTCACAGACCAAGCACCACATCCCCATTTTTCCATATCGGGCTCAGTAATACCTAAAGTAGTAAGTCTTTTGATACCAAGCTCTGCTGTTTCCAATGAAACACGTCCTAAATCCTCAGCTTGTGCTTCAGGCATCACAACTGCAGCATCCTGGAAACGATATCTACGCTCACTCTGTTTCTCTTTGAGCCATGTTGATAATTCTATTCGTTCGTCATTAAGAGATAAACCGGGGAAACAACGATACCCCCATTCTATTGCCAAAGAATCGTAAGCTCCGATTTGGGGTATTCTATCATAAACAGACAGTCCATCTTCTCCTGTCACAGCATAATTAAGTCGCATATAGTCCATTATTGAACTACCGTGACGATATTTTTTCATCAACGAAGAATCTTTCAACTCATGTGTATGATAAAGAGAACTACCATAAAAATTATGTGTCAGTCCTAACGTATGTCCAACCTCATGGGTCACAACCATCTCTAATAATTTACCGATGATATCATCTGATAAATTATCAGGTTCTTCACCTATTTGTGCAACATACCACCGACACAACATATTGAAAACTGAATGAAATATCGCTACATGACAACTCAATATTTCACCAGTACGGAAATCGATAAAAGGACGTCCATAAGCATTCTCCATAGGACCGGCTTTATAAACAATCCATGACAACGCTGCGTTATCCAAAACATATTCTGCTGAATCTGGAGCTACACGTCCCTCAATTGCATTTTTAAAACCAGCACGTTCAAATACCGCATTCCAATTATTGACCGCCTTTAATATATACGGCCACCATTTTCGAGGAAAGTTCCGGTCAATATACATAACAATAGGCTTACATGGTTCAACCAACTCTCCTCGATTATAACGCGCCGTATCGCAATCTGCAATCTCCAAGCGCCAACGTTTTATTACCTGTATCTTCTCCGCACTCGTTTTATCAGTATCATCTAATGCCAGATAAGGAATAGCAAAAAAACCAACATTAGACGACGCCTGACGTACTCTCATCAAATTGCAAGGCAAAAGATTTAGGCAACAACCAATTTCCCATCGTGTTATTTCACCACCAGCAGAAGTTCCGGGCATAGGACCTGCTGCATCATACACTCGTTCCGAACGGACAATGACTCCATCTGGCAAACCAATAATATCAGTAACATTACTTTTTTGTTCCGCCCCAATACCCAACAAAAAGAAGAAAGGACGCAATCCCCACAATCGCCCCTCATGCAACCATTCTGTAACATCAATCACCACAGAATGATTCTTGCGCTGTAATATTTTAAACTTTTGTAATCCTACCGGAGACACACTTTCTTTAAGCATTTCTTTCAAAGGATGTCTGTCATTTACAGACAAATAATCTCCCACTTGTTTGACAATAACGCAATCACCTTCTATTTCAAAACGAACAATGCTAGGACCGAAGCGATCTCCTGCATATCCAAACTTAGCATCCGCAGACTTCATCTTACGGTCAGCTCCTTTCAATATTGTAGTGGTCAAGCTCATATCACGCCCCATCATTTGTTCCGGAATAGCCCATAAAATACGGCCGTTTTCTTTATATGTCGTAAATAAACCCGGAATGACTTCCGCCTGTCCATATGACCACGTTTTCAAAAACAATAATAAAACACAACAAATAATTTTCTGCAACATACATTCTACTATAAAAATATTCAGGGACCTAAAAGATCCCTGAATAACATAAACCTATTTATTCTACATCATCTAAAACCATAGACAAAATCAACAATTTTCTTAAAACCTTTAAATTCATAAGCAACTAATTCCTTCGCATCATCTTTTTTTACTTCACCAGCAGTTGTCAGTTTCATTTCTAAAACGCTACATTCTCCTGCCGGATATTCAAGCACAGCACCTAAATAACTGGTAAAATCAAATGGAATAGCTGGTGCATCATCACCTCCCGACACATCCCAACGGTCTTCACGCTGACTGCGGAATTTTAGTTTTGTAATACGTACTGCAGGATCTGGATGTTCATAAATCAAATAAGAGCGAGGCGTTGAACGTGTTAAGTCTGCACGATAAATCTTATTACCGGCTGCATAATAAAACATTCTGTCATAATAAGCAGAAGTTGCTACTGGCAATTCGTCTTCCATATTTCCGGCTTCCGGAGTAAAATCCCAATAACCACTACAAATCGTCCCTTTCTTCACTCCCTGTATCATTTCCGGTGAAATTTCATAAACAGCAAGACCGCTACCAGCCATCGCAATAGCCATTATCTTGGGAATCTCTCTGGAAGTTGTAGCTCCCATATAAATAATTTTATTATTTATATTATTGGGATTAAATTTATTAGGATAACCAGCTTGTTCTCCTATAGGCTCTAACATTGCTTTGTTTAAAGGACCATTTATATCATAATAACTCTCCATTCCTCCATTTATATAGCGGTTGATATTATAATTATTACCACCAATTTCAGCATTATAATATGATAGGAATCGTTTATTCTTTGAGTCATAAATTATATTAACACCCTCTGGAGATACATCATAAGCCATAGAAGCAATCTCTGCATAATAATCACCGTCTGAAGCTTGCACAGGATAATAAACAGAAAAGCCGTCAGGTTTTGCATACCAAAACACTCCTCCATCAATAATACATTCTCCCTTACTATCCCCTTCTGCATATAGAGGAGCATAATTATTGTCTCCGGTCAATTTTTTATTCAATAGCAAACGGTTATATGCATAACGTTCTGCTAAAGTCGCTCCGTCCAACATATAATTTTTCCCTCCTTCAGTAAAAATACCCAACAAAGTTTCATCGCTATTCAATTGTGTTGCATCCTTTTTATGTAAATTATTGACAGATAAAAACAATGGTTTGCCAATTAAGGACCCACCAGTTTCTTTCATATAAATATCCTTCTCAACGACTCTTGATTCCCCTTCTCCATCCACACTTCCCAAGACAGCTTTACCACCATCATCCTGCAAAACAAACCAACAACGATTAAACGCAGTAACTAAATCAATAACCGTCTCTCCATAGGTCATAATATTTTGTTCATTGTCAGTAACTGACAAACGCAAAATAATATTACCTGAATTATAAGGATAAACCCATATCTTACACGTCGGTTCTGTTCCGCATTCTGTCCATGTTACTCCTCTAATATTCTTTTCCCACAAATAAGTAAGATTACTATTGTCCTTCTTATCCAACTGGGTAATCACAGCTGGGATCTCAACTAAGATAGAATCTTTTTTAGGAATAGTAACACTTAAACTACGTGGCATTTCCACCAGCATGTCATTAATATCGTTATAATCATAATTACCCAAATCATCATAACAGGCTATACTCAATACAGCCAACAAGACCCATACAAAATATCTTTTCATCATACTCGTTTTTCATTAATTATTTGGGAATACTATTTCATTCTGATCTTTTTCATCATCCATCAAAGGAGGGTTGTCTTTCCGATACTCATCGTATGCTTTTCTTACCTGATCTCTTTCTTCTTTTGTCTGCTCTAGTTCTGCATAAACTTTATTAAAATGGTCTATCATAAAAACATACTTATTATTACTATAAATTCCCCATAAATTCTCATTCCAGCCAGATGGACGAATATTATAAGTCACAGTCACGCTACAATCCTGATTTTCCATACGACCAATTTGAAAATCATTGACAGAACTTTCAAAATCAAATGTTATTTTAAAAGTTTTCGAACCACCTATACTAACAGGACGCGATACTTGCACCAATGCCACAACCGTTTCGGCCTCAGCTGTATATTTATAAAACGGTTCAAAATTTACTCCTTCTGTTTCTTCCTGCGTTTTCAAGACAAAATCAAAAGATTCCATTAATACATAGCCCAAACTACGAACCTTCACCTCCATGTTTTTTTCTTTCGTTTTATTTATGTAATCCTTATCATCAAAAACACAATTTGATTTTGTTTCTACAAACTCAATGCGAGGCTCTTCTCCATATACCTCGATATCATTTTGTTTACAGCCTATCATCACAGACCATAAAACCAATGCTACATATATCAATTTATTCATCGCTTTCTATTTTCCGGTTATACCAAATATATCCTCATTTTCAGGCAATGGGAATTGATATTTTTCCCTTACATCCTGCAAACTACAATTATCGAAAGTCTTATAATTATGACGCTTATAAAAATAAAACAACTGTCCTTCGCCGTAATATTCTTTTACATATTCTCGCATTAAATCATTAATTCTCCGCGTATGCTCACTATCAAATCCTTCTCGATTATCCAATTCATCATATCCCTTTCCTCCATCCGTTGCATCACTGGAAGCAATTCCCCGTTTAAAACGCACCATATCCAATATCTCTGCACTACTCTGAGCATTTATATCACATTCTGCCATAATATAATACATTTCAGGAATACGAATTAATGGCATAACATCCGCTCCTGAATAAGGCTGCGTTTCTTCAGGTAGCATATCAAATTCATAACCAGATTGATCATATTTCGACAACACCTTTCTCGTTTCTCCTGCTACAAGAGATAATTGGCGAAATGCAGCATTACCGGAACGGATATCAGTCGACCCACCAGAGGAATTTTCAAATAATTTATTGAAAACTTCTAATCCGACACTCATCACCATTGATGCACTTTGATTAACAAAATCCGCATCAACAATCTTTTCCATCTCATAAATATGTAAGCCAAAAATATGCTCATCAAATAAAATACGATTTTGCGTAGTCAATGCTTCATTTAATGGGAATAATCTGCTTTCTATTACCTCATTGGCATAGGCATACGCTTTTGCTTTACTTTCTGCATCTCCTTTATAGCAATATACTCGCGCCAACATAGCCTTTACTGCCCAACGATTCATACGAAACTGACGTAACTCCAAAAAAGGGTCGGCATTTACATCATGAATAAAAATATCCTGATCCACTTTCTGCAGAAGTGTGTCTGCCTGATGCAAGTCACTAAGACAAGCATCTACTACCTCAATCGCAGGTAACACCGGCGTAGGCTCACTACTAAATACTTTACGATAAGGGATTGATTTACCTTCAGGATTTTCAGCATATACAGGACCAAAAATACGCAACATATCAAAATGCAAAAAGGCACGCAAGCCTAATGCTTCTCCTTTCATTATCTCATAATAATTCGGAGTTGTAATCACACGTCTATTGGCATCCAAATAATATAGAAAATTATTTATATTCGCAATAATATTGTAGACACCAGAGAAAAATTTATCTTTAGTAGCTTTATAAGTACCGTTATAATTGTAAATATCTTCCCAATTTGTTATATTAGGAGCATATTCATAACGTCCGGCAAGCATATCCATATAATTGTACGTCATTTCACGTCCATACAATTCAGGCGCTCCCATTTTTAAATAAAATCCGGTCAATGCATCCTGAAAACCAAATTCCTCTGCAAATAAATCCTCCTCCGGCATTGACGTTTTCGGTTGGACATCCAGCCAGTCAGAACAACCAATCATACCCAACATGGCAAACAATAAACTGCCATATATAAATTTACCTATCTTCATATCTATTATTTAAACACTATATTTAACGAAATTGCAAACTGACGGGCAAAAGGATAATCCAATCCTCTTTCCTGCTTAACAGAAGATAAATAGAATATATCCTCCATCGTAAAGCCCCATTTCAATGAACTGACAAAGCTTTTCTTCAAGAAACGGGTATTCTGCTGGTCCATTCGATAGGTCAATGAAAGTGAACCGAACGTAAAGGTATTTTCATCCATCACAAAACGGGATGTCGGACTTGTTTCTGCACCTCCGGTTGCATTTGTCAAGCGCTTATACTTAGCTATATCCCCCGGTTTCTGCCATCTTTCTGTCAATACTCGCTTATCTACATTATACCTTAAATCGGCATTCTCCACCTTATCTACCAACGTTTGGTTATATACCTGTCCTCCGAATTTATAATTAAATGTCAAATTTGCACCGAATCCTTTATAATTAAAGGAAGTATTGATGTTACCTTGCCACTTCGGTTCCGTATCTCCATAAGGCACTTTATCTATTGCATTATATACACTTGTTACTTGTCCGTCACGAGTCAGAAGCATTTCATCTCCTGTCATCGGATCGATACCTAAAGAACGGACAACCCATATACGGGTCTGCGACTCTCCTTCCTCATACATTGGCAAAGGCTTGTCCGTCTCTTTGCTGGTATTCAAATCATTCATGTGTCGCAGTGCATCTGAAATCTTCTTCAAACGCTCCTTATTATGCGAGCCATTCACTGTAACCACCCAATAAGCATCTTTGTCCAAATCCCGATAAGGAATAAAAGAGAAGTTCAACTCAACTCCCTTGGTCTCCAAATTTCCCATATTTTCAGGATATGAAGCAAATCCGATTGACGGAGCCAAAGTAATTTGAGCCAACGAATTCTTGGTATTTTTTAAGAAATACTCTGCACGTGTCGTAAAACGCCCCTTAAATATAGAGAGTTCCAGACCGAAATTCCATGTACCGGTCTGCTGCCATTTCAATTTGGAATTACCTAAAGCTACCAACTCTGTTCCTGTCGCATTCGATGAAAAATAAGGTTTCATCAAATCCGTATAGGTGTATACCGAACGGGACTGATAAGGAGAAAAGCCCTGTGTACCGGTTACTCCATAAGAAGCGCGCAATACCACATCATCCACCCATTTTACATCTCTCAGCCAACTTTCTTTCTTCATATTCCAACGTACTCCACCAGACCAGAATGGAGCAAATCGATTGTCTTTACCGAACTGTGAAGAGCCGTCTATACGGATATTAAAGTCTGCAGAATAACGGTAGTCGTATGAATATCCCAAAGTAGCCACTGCTCCCAATGCGCGTGTTGTGCCCTCACTACCGGTCATATTCTCATAATATTTTTTACCGAACAAAATATGATCCATTTTCCCATTAGGGAAACCTGTTACGGTTGCTCCATAAACTTCACTATGTGTTTGCTCAACGGAATAACGCAAGTTACCTGTAACATAATGTATATCATTGATTACATCATTATAGCTGGCGGTAAAAGCAACCATATAATTGAAATCCTCCGATTGACGACGCACAAAATCGCCTTTCAAGGTAGGATCAACCACTTCAGCAAAGGCTGTGTGTTGTGCCGGGCGGAACACTTCATCTTTACCTACCGTTTTTTGAACAGAAATATCAGCCTGCAAACGCCAAGCATCTGTCGGTGTATATTCCAATTTAAATAGATTTCGGATACTGAATGACGTAGTCCGGTCCTTGCTGTTAAATGTTGTATTATACATCGGATTTTCTACTGGATAAGGTTCTGAACTTCCTAAATACAACATATCCCAAGTCTGCATAATCTTATTAATCTCTCCATTTTCACCATAAGGACGAAGGTAAGGATTCAACTTTGTGTATTCACTGAAAGAACCCCATGGACTATCATCTCCGGTTGAATTATCCACAGTCAAACTGTTTTTCATAATCAGCTTTTTGAAACGATAAGAAATATCCAAAGCACCGGTTTGTGTCGAACGGAGCGACTCCTTCATCACTCCAGGTGTTTGATTCATGCCTACATACAGTTTATAACGCAATGCCTCACTCCCTCCTTCTAAAGTCAATGCATGTCTATGCTGAACAGCTGTACGCAGCGGTTGAGACAACCAATAAGTGTCAACACCTCTTTTCACTTCTCGCAAACGGCTTTGATAATCCCGCTGAGAAGCCAAATCATGAGACGCATACAAACCTGCCAAAGCCTCTGTCCGAATCTTTTCTTCGGAATTCATCAAATTATAGGCGGATAAATCCGGAATCTGCACTCGGAAATTACCACCATAACTGATATTGATTTCTCCGGGTTTCGGTGTATAAGTCTCGATTACAATCACTCCATTAGCAGCTTTTGAACCATAAATAGCTGTTGCAGAAGCATCCTTCAATATAGTAATAGATTGCACTCTATCAGGGTCCAAATCCACCATAGTCTGTACGTCAATCTCAAAACCATCCAACATCAACAAAGGTTGGTTGGGATAAGTATCATATTCTCCTTGCAAAGACACTAGGTTATTATCACCTCCTGCGCCGGATGGTAAGGTGGAAGAACCGCGCATACGCATATCAGGCAAACGGTTCGGGTCAGAACCTGCACTGATATTCTCCATGATACGGAAACTCGGTTCTATGGTAGAAAGAGCTTTCGCTATATTCGTAGTACTGATTTTTTTTAATTCATCTCCTTTTACCGTCACCGCAGAACCTGTAAATCCCTCTTTTTTACGAGCAAACATACCGGTTACAACCACTTCTTCCAACTCTGTTTCCTCTTCTTCCAATACCACTTTCAGCAAATCCACCTTTCCATTTACCACTTTTACCGGTACCTCTTTCGGTTTCATTCCCACAAATGAAAAAGCCAAAACCAAATTCGGAGTTTCTGCCACCTCGATACTGAATTTACCGTCAATATCTGTGGCTACACCCACAGAAGTTCCCTTCACCATAACAGTTACTCCAGGCAATACCTCCCCCTTACTATCCTTCACGACTCCTTCTATTTTCATTGACTTCTGCGGAACAGCCAGCTTCACATCCGGCTGCTTTGTATAAATTACAATTACGTCATTTTCAATCTCATATCCTAAGTTGGATTTCTCCAGACACTGAGTCATCACATCATGGATATTTCCGGATGACACATTCACAGAAACCTGTGTATTTTCCCGCAACACCTGATCATTATAGGCAAGCTTATAGCCCAACTGTTTCCTGATTTCTTTAAAAGCCTCTCTTAGCGAAACGTTTTCCAATCGCAAACTGACCTGCTGTCCGGATGCGTCGGCAGACAATGGCACGACAAACATAAACAGCGTCAACAAATACGCTCCGACCCAACGGCAAAATATACCTCGTCGAATCCAACATTCTCTGTTAATTTTCATATTTTCAACCAATTATTTTAACGAATAACAACCGTCCGGCCATTAATCTCTACATCTAAGGTTCTTGTTTTTCTTAATATTTCCATCACTTGTTCCAAAGAACTATTACGTTCTATTTCAAATGAATAATATTCATTTTGTTTTTGACTGTCAGCATAAAACACCTCAATGTCATACCAACGTGCTAACTCTTTCATGATATACATCAAAGACTTGTTTTTAAAAAGAAAATAACCGTCCACCCAACTTGTCATTTCCAAATCAGCCGGTTCGACAATCCACTTATCTCCTTGCATACGAGCCTGTTCGCCAGGCTGCAATTTCACATTTCCACCATTTCCAGTCAAATGTATACTTCCAGATAATAATACTGCAGTGTAAGGCTCATCAGCATAATGACGAACATCAAAACGAGTACCTAACACTTTCACAACATTCCCGGCAGACTCAACTAAAAAGGGACGCAAAGAATCTCGTGCCACATCAAAAAATACTTCACCGTCACACATCACTCTGCGTTCTCCAGTCGAAAACGCAACCGGAAAACGCAATGATGATTCAGCATTCAAGCATACTTTTGTTCCGTCCGGCAATACCATCCGATATTCTGTTCCACGAGGAGTGTATATTTCATGATATTTCACAGATAATGAGTTCCGTTCATCGTTTGCAGTCGGTTCATAACGGACTACTCCTTTCTCCTGTGATGCCAAAATACCTTCTCCCAAATTATAAACAGAATCCTTTGCCAAACAAATCTCCTCACCGGAAGCCAATCGGATTACCGGCAGAGAAGTATCCACATACTCCTCTGTCGGCTCTCCCTTCCTTATACTAACCGCACTTTTTGTCAAGAACCAGACACTTCCACCGACACACAGAGGAATCAACAAACCGGCAGCCACACGCAACCACATTTGCATCTTGCGTCTCCGGATGCGCTTTGCAATATTCATTTTCAACCGCTTGCCTGCAAGTTCCTTGTCAGAATGCTCAAGACAAGCTAACTTATATCGGATATTTTCTTGTTTACAAATTTTCCGGAATACCGCCAAATGCTCCGGATTGTCCAACCAAGCATCCAACCGCATTTTTTCCTGTTCATTCAAATCTCCTGTCAAAGCATGAATAAGCAAATGCGCTATCGCCTCCTCTCTGTCTGTTCTCATAACTAACCACTGAATATAATTTCTATCTATTTGTCGGCTTTATCTCTTTTAAGAAAATCACCGACACTTGCATTCGGGAAATCCATACCCTCACCACGAATATTTTTCATTCTTAGATATATCAGGTAACGGCTCAGTATATTGAAACCCTCATCCATACCTTTCATCAGGCTATTCTCGGACGAACGCCATACTCCACCACTGCATGAAAAACCACCGACATAGGCATTGGAGAGTTTTCCTGCATCCTTCAACTCTTGCCATGGAGCTGGAAATTCAGTTGACGACATAGAAACATTCAAATACATGCCGGCATCTTGCCAGCTCTTCAGATAACTAGCTGTTGATTGGTCTATTGGTCCGCCGAATGAGTATTCATCAGCCAATTTACCAAAAGCATGTCCTCCTGCTTCATGACGCACAATCTGTACAAAATTATTCGGGAATGCCTCCTGAGAAGCCGGACAAATTGCAACGCCAATTCCAGATTTAGTCAAATTCGCAACGCCACCGTAACGTTTACCGTTTGCAACTACAATAACAACATCTTTAGTTGCCACATACTCTTCTCCCTCATTCTTCAAACTTTCAGTTACAAAATTGGTAATAGCATCAAAATCGCAACTCATTCCGGTTCCAAATTCATCGTAAGCGCATTTAAAACGGGTATTTACGGTTATAGGACCGCCATGTGTTGAACTTTTATCCGTACATCCCGATTCCGGAGATTCTGCATGTAATAGAATAAATCCAAAACGCTCAGAATAAGTCTTGAAAGGTTCCAGGCTTTCCATCCCTTCCATGGCTTCCTGACAATATTGATCATATACGCCTGTTTCTATCTCCTCCTTGGTAAAACCGTCTCCAATCAATATAAAGTTAAAGGTAAGTTTACCTAATGTAGCACCTGCTTCTCCAAAAGGATCCCGATAAGTCGGTTTTTTCCATATCACAGTATGACCGTCATAAGTTTTATACATCTGGCTTAAAGACATAGGAAAACTTAATCCCAACAACTCATTATTCAAAGTCAAATTAACCCTGTTGAAAGCCTCTCCTGCATTTTCAGTCAACGTAAAAATCATTTTGAATTTTCCGTCCTCCAATTTCTTCTCTTTCAATTTAACCCAAGTCACAGTCGAATCTTCAAATGTAACATCAAACGGAACATTACATTCAAATTCACTTGCTAATTCAATTGTATTATACTTGGCAAATAATTTATCTCCATTTAATTTCCAAGCTGCTTTAGGATATTGGGTCACATATAAAGTATCCTTCAAACCGCTTTGTGGATCATTCAGATACACATCCGTTTGACGAATAATACCGCTGGTATTTTCAGTCAAACCAAAAACCAATTTCTGGTCAGTTACAACTTTTGTTTTCGGGGCAGAAATCCAATCAGCCCCTTCACTGAAAGAGATTTCCAAAATCCCGTTTGCACGATAAGGAACCGTTATTGACGAATTATTGTAGAGTGCTACAAATTCTTTCTTATCTATTTCAAGCACCCCTTTCTCTAGTTGATAAACAGTCAAATTCCAACTGTCTCCTCCGGATTCCACCACCAAACGCACCTTACGTTCCTCCTCATTGGTATTGTCCAAAGCGGCTATTTTAACCTCAAATTCTCCTGCATCACCTGCGGCGGGTATGACAGACAGCCATTCTGGAATTCCGGTAATCTTCCACGGCTGGCTTGCAGAAATCTTCACAACCTGTTCTGCAGCCAAAGAGCCGAAGCGCAAAGAACCTTCCGATACCTCAAAGGTAGCTCCACTCTCAACCTTGTCATCATCCGAGCAAGCCCCATTAAATAGGGCTGCCCAAATGAACATTACATATAAAAACTTATTCTTCATAAATCACTCTATTTAAAATGCCAAGAACGGACGAATTTCACCATAAGCAGGTTCTGTTGAATAAACATGATGAGTTTTCCACCAACCATTTCTCAAATAGAAACTGAAATTCATCGGATGAGTCTGATAATCCGTTTCAGTTGAAGACCAAATACTGTTAAAATAATCCGCTTCCCACGCATTTGTCTGATCAATAATGAACGACTGATCATAACCATAAAAATACAATTCGTTTCCTCCGTTATCTACTATCAATTGGTTGATTGCTTTACGCTTCTTTTTAATTTCTTCTGTCGGCTCAACCAATGGCTCTCCATCGATTCCTCCATTCTGACAAAGAACTGTTCCATCAATCCATGCGACCATAGCCAAAAGTTCCCTAATAGAAGGCAAATACCAACCTGGGAAACCGTTTTCATCATTCATATTATCTACGTAAGCTGCTATTGGAAAATGATTTTTCCAATCCGGAATACTTTTATATCCTTTCATATTTTCTAATCCATCAGCTTCACTTCTGGCTACCACACCCACATTATTCGGATCAGTAGGATGATCTTCATCATAAGGCAATCCTTGACGATAAGCAATATCCAAATCTCTATGAGCTTTTAATGCAAACACTTTACCATGCGCTCCGCCATCACTCACCTCATATACAATACCTAATTTCTCTCCATTAACAACAAAGACATCTCCTACTTTATAGAACTTACTCTGTACAATTGTCAGTTTTACCTGTACATCAGTCTGTGGAATCTCTACAGTCAGCTCAACCGAACGAGAACCGGCTTCAGCAGGGTCTGCACTAATCTTAATTTGATTATTTGCATAATCAGGTGTCACTTTACACCATTTTTGTTCTTCTCCTTCCGGCAAAGTACAGCCCCAGAATTCAGCATTGGTAG
>CAJJNP010000071.1 GCA_905193145.1 uncultured Odoribacter sp.
TCTACGTCGTGGAACTGAAACTGAACCAGTCGGCCACAGCCGCCATGCAACAGATTGACCTGAAGAACTATCCCGAACGCTTCGTCCTGTGCGGCTTGCCCGTGGTGAAGGTCGGCATCAACTTCGACATGGAAAGGCATACCCTGAAAGATTGGGTAATAGAAAGATGATTATCAAGAGCGGTGGATTTATAGCCGGAGGAGAATGGTTATGGAACAGAAAACAAGACTTTACCCGATAGGGATACAGACATTTTCGGAAATAAGGAATAAGTCATATCTGTATATAGATAAGACGGAATACGTCTACCGCATGACACATTCCGCTTCCAAATACATGTTCCTGAGCCGTCCGCGCCGTTTCGGTAAGTCGCTGTTGACAAGTACATTGGAAGCCTATTTTCAGGGACGTAAAGACTTGTTCAAGGGTTTGGCTGTGGAGCGGTTGGAGACGGAATGGACGGAATATCCCGTTTTGCGTTTTGACATGAGTACAGCCAAGCACGTGGATAAGGAACGCTTGGAAAGCGAACTGAACCTGAAACTGATTGGATATGAGAAGGTATATGGCCGTGGCGAAGGTGAGGAAAATGTAAACCAACGCTTACAAGGCATCATCTGCCGTGCATACGAACAGACGGGTCGCCAGGTGGTGGTGCTCATCGATGAATACGATGCCCCCCTGCTCGACGTGGTGCATGAAGAAAAAGACCTCCCTGTCCTGCGTAACGTCATGCGCAACTTCTACAGTCCGCTCAAAGCCTGCGACCCCTACCTGCGCTTCGTGTTCCTGACGGGCATCACCAAGTTCTCGCAACTGAGCATTTTCAGCGAGTTGAACAATATTAAGAATATCAGTATGCTACCGGAATACGCTGCTATCTGCGGCATCACGGAGGAGGAGATGGCCACCCAGATGGACGGGGACTTGGACATTTTGGCCGGACGGTTGAACGTGAATCGCGAAGAGGTCGTAAAGAAACTAAAAGACCATTACGACGGTTACCATTTCGCATGGCCCTCGCCCGACATCTACAACCCTTTCAGCCTGCTGAATGCTTTCGCCGACGGGCGGTTGGACTCCTATTGGTTCGGCAGCGGCACGCCCACATACCTCATCGAAATGCTGAACAAATTCGGTGTATTGCCCTCCCGGATAGGAGGCAACGAGGCTGTGGCGGCCGATTTCGACGCACCGACCGAACGGATGCAAAGCGTCACCCCCCTGTTGTACCAAAGCGGCTATGTCACCATCAAGGGATATGATGAGATGTTCCAAATCTATACGTTGGACATCCCGAATGCGGAAGTGAGGATAGGCCTGATGCGCAGCCTCATACCTTATTATGTGACACGTGACACACAGACGACCAATACCACGGTGGTCAATTTGGCCCGTGCCTTGGTGCGCGGTGACATGGACGGGATGTTGCGTCTGCTGCAAACATTCCTCTCCACCGTTCCCTATTGCGACCGCACGGATTACGAAGGGCATTACCAACAGATGCTCTACGTCATTTTCAGCCTCCTCGGCGCGTACGTGGACGTGGAAGTACGTACCCCAATGGGACGGGTGGACTTAGTGATGCGCACAGCCACCACGCTCTACGTCGTGGAACTGAAACTGAACCAATCTGCCGCAGCCGCCATGCAACAGATTGATTTGAGAAACTATCCCGAACGCTTCGCCCTGTGCGGCTTGCCCGTGGTGAAAGTCGGCATCAACTTCGACATGGAACGGCACACCCTGAAAGATTGGGTAATCACGAGATAAAATACCCACCCCAAAGGATTTCCAAAAACATCCTTCATCCTTCAGGATGTATGGCAAACGACTATTATACAACATATTAAGAACTGAACGATAAAATCTCATCTTTCAATCCCCTTTCATGGCCGAGAGCCGTCAAACGTTCTGCGCCAAACGATTTTTCAATCTAAGCCAAGCGATTTTTCATTCTCCGCAGATTGATTTTCCGTCCTCTTCCAAAGGAAATGAAGCGTGGCTGAAAGATACCTGAATCATCCTTCAGTCCATAACATCTAAGTAATGAGAATATTAGCACACATCCTGAAAGATGAAGGATGTTTTTGGAAAAACTCCTGTGTGGGAAAGGAGTGCAGTGAGCATCTGTAAATACAGTCCCGTATGATTACGATTAAAAACACCCATTTCACCTCCGACGAATGGAAGATGCTGATGTTGGAGTTCTAAATTGAGTACTAACATGTTTACGATGTCAGGTAATAATAAACGAATAGCAAAGAACACAGTATTCCTATATTTCAGAATGTTCGTGATGATGATAGTGTCACTATTTACCTCACGTGTCGTTTTGGATGTACTTGGAGCCGAAGACTATGGTATTTACAATATCATAGGAGGAGTGATTGTACTTTTTTCATTCCTCAATGCTGCCCTTAATGCTGCCACGCAACGATTTATTAATTTCAACCTTGGAAAGAATGACCTTAAACAAGCCAACAGCGTATTCTGTATGAGCTTGAACGTATATGTCCTACTTAGCGTGGTAATTGTCATATTAGCTGAGACAATCGGACTATGGTTTGTCAATACCCAATTAAACATTCCGGAAGAAAGGATGGATGCTGCCAACTGGGTGTATCAATGCACTATCTTGACCTTTATAATAAATCTCATCCGTATTCCTTATAATGCCTCAATCCTTGCATACGAACGTATGGACTTTTATGCTTATACAAGTTTAGGAGAGGCCGTGTTGAAATTGTTGGTAGTATATCTTTTGTACGTATCATTCTATGACAAACTAATTGTATATGCCCTCCTTTATACAGTGGTACCTTTGTTGATGACAATAATCTATAAGTTATTTTGTATAAGGAACTTTGAAATTTGCCTTTACCGTAGGACATGGGACAAGCATATTTTTCAAGGTCTTTTTGGATTTACGGGGTGGTCGTTGTTCGGTAGCCTTGCCACGATGTCAGCTCAACAAGGACTGAATATTCTTATTAATGTATTTTACGGTGTTACTGTCAATGCTGCTGTCGGAATAGCTAATCAAGTGTGTGGGACAGTAAACCAATTCGTAAGCAATTTCCAAATGGCCTTCCGTCCTCAAATTGTCAAGGATTATGCTACAGGGGATTTTGATAGGTTTTACAGACTGATATTCAGCTCATCCAAGTTCTCTTTCTATTTGATGTTTTTGCTTACCTTACCCATTATGCTTACCATCGACACAATACTGTCAATATGGTTGGTGGATGTACCACAATATACGGCAATCTTTTGCCAACTTATTCTCATTATTCTAATAATAGAAGCCACAGCAGCACCTTTGTGGATGTCTGTAGAAGCAAAAGGAAATATAAGAAATTACCAGATATTGATGTCCTGTGTGATTCTCCTGAATTTTCCTTTATCGTATATGGCATTAAATCTTGGTTTTCCAGTATATACCGTTTGGTGCATGAAGATTTTCGTTACGCTGTTGGTTTTTGCAACACGTTGTTGGTACATAAATAAAAAGCTTGGTTTTCCCTTAAAGGACTATTGCAAGGAGGTCTTGTTATCCATATTTATGGTATCAATAATAGGGTTGCCCATTCCGCTAGTTATAAAAATGTCCATTGACGGTTTATGGGTAAACTTTATATCTGTCATTGTAACTTCCGTTTTGGTTGCCATCATTGACATCTATATGATAGGACTCAATTCTTCGGAAAGACGAATTGTCAAAGACATCCTGCAAAAGAAAGTTCCATTCCTAAGCAAAAAACAATGATAGATATTTGTGAATATAGTCAATGTACAGGGTGTATGGCATGCCTTAATTCATGCTCTCACTCTGCTATAAACATTGAATTTGATGATGAAGGTTTTGAACGCCCACACATAAATCAAGATTTATGTGTGGATTGTGGCTTATGCGTACAAGTTTGCCCTATCAACCATCCCCCAAAAGCCAATGAAGCCAAAAAAGCATTTAGTGGTTGGTCTCAAAATGAAACCGTTCGGATTTTGAGTTCGTCTGGTGGTGCTTTTACGGAAATATCATGGCATGTTTTGAGAGATGGCGGTGTGGTATTTGGATGTGCTTTGAATGATAAATTACAGGCACAACATATTTATGTTGAGACCTTAGATGGTTTGACTGAAAAGCTAAGCGGAAGTAAATATGTGCAGAGTCACATTGGTGAGACATACAAGTTAGCGAAGGCATTTTTACAGCAAGGGCGAAAAGTGTTATTCAGCGGTACACCATGCCAGATTGTTGGTCTAAAGAATGTCTTGCGAAAGGAGTATGACAACTTACTTACGGTCGATTTGATTTGCCATGGAGTTCCTTCACCAAAAGTTTTTGAAGACTACAAAAAGTATATACAACAACGTGAAAACATGGAACTTACTTCCGTGAAATTCCGTTGTAAAAAATCCTCATGGATTTTTTACAATATGACCTGTACAGGTCATATTGAAAAAACGGCTTCTTTGAAACGGTATGAAGGCTGTTATTATGAAGACCCTTATATCCGTGGTTTCTTGCGTGATTATTTCCTACGCCCTTCATGTCACCAGTGTCATTTTACGTCTACCAAACGCTATAGTGATTTTACCATAGCAGACTGGTGGGGATACCAAAAATCATCTGTCATTGACAAGGATTTTGCTTACAAAGGTGTCAGTCTATTGTTGGTAAATACGGATAAGGCATTAAAACTTTTACCTCATTTGAAAATGTACTTGCGTGAACGTACGATGGAAGATGCAAAACGTACGAATATTAGTTTGTCACGTCCCTTTCCTTTTACTACGAAACGGGATTCTTTCTGGAAAGACTATAAGACAATACCATTCGACAAAATGATAGAGAAGTACATGATGCCAGAAAAGGTGGCATGGGATGTGAACTTGAGACAACACCATAGAAACACGGACTATTTATTAAAAATAATCAGATTTTTGATGTTACCTCAAAGAATCTATAATAAAATTTCAAAACTATTGGCAAGGCATGAAAAGTGAATTGAAACGGCTTCTACAATTAATTATTATTTTTTTTCAAGGCTTTTTTACTTTCAAAAAGAAAGTATGGCTATTCAGTGTCCCTTCCCATCCGAATTTGGGTGACCAGGCTCAATTAATGTGTACGGAAAAATGGATAAAGGAGAACTACAATGGATATAAAATCATAGAAATGGGACATTTACTTTCACCATTCCCTCGTTTTAATATGAAGGTATTGGCGCTAAACGTAGATTTCTGGCAACACATCATACTTAAAATGGTTATCAGGAAAGATGATGTTTTTATAGGCCACAGCGGTTATTTTTTTGTGGATCACCATGGCGGATGGTATTCTTACGATTATCTTCTTCGATATTGGACAAACAAGTTTATAATTCTTCCACAAACGGTGAACTTTTATGCCCCTGTTGTAAAACAACGCTTTTCAGAGGATTTCGGAAATAAAAGCAATCTTACGTTGTTATGCCGTGACGAGGTCTCTTACAATTATGCAAAGGAAGTGCTTGGAACTACAAGGCTCCTTTTATATCCGGACATTGTGACGAGCTTGATAGGAACCCGTGAGTATAAGAATCCACGGGACGGTGTCTTGTTCTGCATGCGGAATGACATAGAGGCGTTTTATTCCCCGGCAGATATTGACAGCTTGATGCAACGTTTCGGCAACATCAGAAAGGAGAAAGTTGACACTACACTTCAAATACCCGAGAAGGAAATGAGAAGCTACCGTGACCAGCTTATAGACACGATGATTGAGAAATTTTCTACTTTCGAGGTTGTTGTGACGGATCGTTATCATGGAACCATCTTTTCTGCAATAGCAAGTACGCCCGTTGTGGTCATCAATTCTGCTGATCATAAATTAAGTAGCGGTGTGAAATGGTTTCCAAAAGAATTCGGACTGAATGTACAGTTTGCCAACAGTCTTGAAGAGGCTTACCAAAAAACTTCCTTAATACTTGAAGGAAAGGAACACATGGATAACCCTCCATATTTTAAGGAGAATTATTGGGACAAATTGTTCGAAAGGTTATCATGAATGGTTTTATTTCTCTCGTTAGGTCGTTAAGACCTTACAAGGCAGAACATTGGTTAATACTTTGCGTGCTACTGTATTCCTTTATGGGAGTATTGAGGTACTATGTTCCAAGTGTATTCTTTAACGTTGTAGTAACGGTATGTGGATTTGGATTCGTTTTTTTGATAATCAAGAATGCAAAGGGTGTGCCTTTGTGCGGAATGTCCGGGTTGGCATATAAGTTCCTTTTGCTTTGGAGCATGTGTTTGACGTTTCACATGTTTTTTATAGCCGATGTACGTAGCACCTTCGCAGAATATCATGGGATAACCACATGGCTATTGGCATTTTTCGCGTCACCATATTTTTTGCCAAACATGGTTCCATTCTTGCTTTTGGCAATACGCGGCGACTGCGATTTCGACTTTAGGTATCTGTGGAGGGTAATGTGGTTGATGTGCATTTTGTATTTGTGCTATTATCCCGTTTCTTTTTGGAGCATGACGCATTATAGTTGGTCGTTTGACGTGCCTGGGGCATTATGGGGTGAGAAAGGAACATACGGAGACTTTATCAGCAATAGCACAAAAGGCATAGCGTCGTTGGCCCCAGCCGTCATCATGATTTTTTTTAAGAAATTCATACATTCAAGATATTGGATGTGTTTTATGGTCGCTTATGTGGGCAGTATCCTCATCCAAGTCTTTTTGGCTCGGAGGGGCGGGCTTAGCATGTCGCTTTTGTATATTGCAGCAGTTTGGGGCATGTATTCTTTAAATGACAAAAGTGCTTCTAAAATTAAACTGGTAGCATTGGCTCTTGTTTCGATTGGCTTATGCTTTTTATTGTTCAACAGCATGGCGGATTCATTCTTTTCCGTTTTGATAGAACGGGGTACGGAAGATACGAGGGGGGGGGGTAGAACAAGGGTTCTATAGTGATATGAAATCCGACGAGGATTGGATGTTTGGGCGGGGATGGTTCGGCCGGTACTACGAACCGGCAATTATGGATTATCGTTCCGACATTGAAACAGGCTACCTTGCCTTGGTTCTTCGGGGTGGGCTTTTTTACCTCGTACCGTACGTGGCCATTTTGATTTTAAGTTTCTTCAATGGCTATTTCAGGTCGAGGAACCTGTTTTGCAAATCTTTTGCAATTCTTTGCCTCATGCAAGTAGTCAATTTGTACCCTTACGGTTGGCCAGCCTTTAACTTCTACCATTTTGTGGTTTGGGTTGGGGTATGGGTTTGCAATTCTAAAAAGTTCAGACGGTTGGACAACATCCAGATAGCAGAATATTGTTTTTAATATAAGCAGTTATGAAAGTTTTATGGTTCTCCCTTTCTCCATGCGGCAGCATGAGGCGAAAGGGAAGTAATCTTGTTATTCAAGGATGGATGATTTCCCTTGAAGACCAAATCAAGAATAATCCCGATATAGATTTACATGTCGCTTTCTTGTCCGATGTTGAAAACGAAGCATTCTGTTTCGAGGGAGTCCATTATTATCCGATATTCCATTCCAAAAGCAAGAATCCTGTCAAGAGGGTTCTTGAAAGAAAAGCGTCCCTTTCCAAAATCGATGCCCGGCTTTTACCTGCCATGCTCAAAATTGTGGAAGAGTCCAAACCGGATTTGATTCACATACATGGGACGGAAGAACGTTTCGGGCTGATTGCAAAACACATAAGCGGAATTCCTGTCGTTTATTCAATCCAAGGGCTTTTGGCACCTTATGCAGAGAAATATTTTTCAGGAATGCCGGATAAGGATATTTTTTGGCATGAAAGCCTTTATGATAAGGTGAAACTGGTATCCTACCGAAATGAATATGAAAATTTCTGTAAGAGGGCAGAAAGAGAAAAAGCCTTCTTGAAGGATGCAGAATACATATTAGGGCGCACGTTTTGGGATGAATATGTAACGGGGTTATTGAATCCTGAGAGGAAGTACTACGTGGTGGACGAGATACTCCGGTGTCCTTTTTACAATTTGAGGTGGGACAAACAGCGTTTTACTGAGGGTAGGATAAAAATCGTCAGTACTATTTCAGGCGGCATATACAAAGGATATGAGGTTGTCCTCAAAACGGCTTCTTTGCTAAAGCGATACTCTGGAATCGGTTTCGAATGGAGCATTGCCGGTTACGACGGACAGGACAAATGGGTTAAGATAGCAGAAAAATTGACAAATATAAAATCCAAAGAGGTCAATGTCGTTTTAAAAGGGCTTTTGGATGCTCCGGAGCTTTCAGAATTATTGGTGGATTCGGATTTGTACTTGCAGGTCAGCCATATAGAAAACAGCCCAAACAGTGTTTGCGAGGCAATGCTTGTCGGAATGCCTGTGATAGCTAGTTTTTCCGGAGGAACGGCTTCTTTGTTGGATAATGGGTTGGAGGGCATTTTGGTGCAAGACGGTGACCCCTATGTTCTTGCCGGGGCGGTGGTGGAACTTTCCAAGCGTTTTGATTTGGCAAAAAAATACGGAGAAAACGCAAGGAGAAGGGCTTTAGCAAGGCACAATCGGGAGCGCATCTCGTCTTGTTTGGCTGACGTATATAACAAAATCCTTGAAGATTATAAAAAGCATTCTCATGAAGATTCTTTTTGTTAGTAATTATGAACCGTGGGGCTTGGTCGCAAAAGGACTAATGCCCTCTAACCATTTGTTTGGTATTAAAGAGGCATTGACAGGTCTAAATGAAAAAAAACAGGATGTTGGGGTGGAATTTTCAATGACGGGACGGTTGATTTCATTAGGATAACCAAATGTCGGTTAAATCTGTTTTGTACTTTCTCAAAATACGATGTTGTTTATTATGTCATTAATGTGGTGAGCAAGATGGTTGGAGTCGTTAATAAAGAATGTCACTGATAAATAATTGTAGGTCTAATTTTATGAAAAAGTATAAAATTTCGGTTGTCACGATTTGCAGGAATTGCGCGGATGAAATAGAAGGCACACTACTCAGCGTAATAAACCAAGATTATTCCAATATGGAATACATCGTCATTGACGGGGCATCTACCGACGGAACAGTCGATATCATCAAGGGTTATGCGGACAAGATAGATGTTTGGATGTCGGAAAAAGACAAGGGCGTGTACGATGCCATGAATAAAGGGGTGGCTTTGGCAACGGGGCAATGGTGTATATTTATGAATGGTGGCGATAAATTTGCGTCAGACGATGTGATTAGCAAGATGTTCGCGCAACGATGCCCAAAAAGGACTTCAAAGGTTTATTATGGTGATACATGGGAGAGATACGAGAACGGGAGACAGGCGTTATTGAGGGCAATGCCTGCATATCCTACCATTAAGCGATGCCAACCATACGTCCATCAATCGGCTTTCTTTAATATAGAGGATAAGAAAACCCCTTTTTACGATGAATCCTATCGTATAATATCGGATTATGTGACATCCTTGTGGTACTATCGGATATACGGCTGTTCGGGGTTTGAGCATGCCAATGTCGCGGTCAGTTCATATAAAAATTTTGCTGGGCTTTCAAGCCTCGCGGAGAATCGCAAGGAAATGATGCGCGAATTCCTAAGAGCATGGCGGGCCAACCAGTTGTGTTGGCTCAGGTACATGCGGGAGTCCGTTAAATACTTCATCATTTACCAGCAACCATTAAAGTGCCTGAAAGGTTTAATGGAAAAGTATAATGAGAGAAAGGTGTTGGAGAACAAAGATAGTCGTAAGTTGCAGGGCTGAAATGTAAGCAAAAAAATGGCTATTGATTAAAGGTTCTATCTTCGCTGCGAACAAGTATAGCAGTGAAGATTTAGAAAAGATTTACTTTCAATACCAGACTGAGACATAGTCTCATGGAGAGTCTCTCCAGTTTTTTTGTGTGAAGAACAAAGTTCCTTATAACATCTTTCATAAATGGTATAAGGATACTCGGAAAAAAGTGGTTGAAGTCCAGATTAATGGTGCTCCTGAAATTGGTCGTGAGGTTCTAACAGACTTTTTGGGTGATGCAGAATTGAAGAGTATTATGTCTGACGGATACAATGCTTATGTATTTATCGATGATGAGCTGAAATCACATTGGCTACCAACCAATGTTAAATTCAAAACTAATTAATTAACAAAACTCGGTTTAGGCACTGCAAAGTGCCCTTTCAAAGGGGGATGCCGTAAATTGAGTGCTTACATTAAATCTACAAGGACATGAGAAAACTTAAAGTCGCATGGATAACAGGAGATTACTTTATAGATGTTGATTTTCTGCTTGTGCCATATATGAAAGAACATTATAAGGATGAAATTGATATTTCGTGGACGGTCATTAAGAGCCATAATAGTAATATACAGATAGATGGTAGATTGGAATGTAAAATTATAAATTTGAAGCATCGAAACAAAGACCCTATGGTAATTGGAGAATATAACCGAATCATCAAGCAACTGAAAGATTCTTCGGACATAATATATTCTGATTTTGTTGGGGCGCCTTTCTATTATCCCGTATTGTTGAATGCAGTTAAAAATAAACCGATAGTTCATGCTGCCCATAATGTTATTCCTTATCCAATATGGCCATCGTTACTCAAAGTTTATGTGAAGTATGTGTTTAGGCATAACAATCATTTCCAGATGTTCTCCAAATTCACAGCTGAGTACTTCAAAGAACATTACCCTGGTAAATCATATTTTTATTGCCCAATGACATTGAAAGGATATGGAGAGGTTTCAACAGATAACTATAAAATAGATTCTTCAAAACTCAATTTGTTGTTTTTTGGAAATGTGGTGCAAAACAAGCGTTTGGATTTGCTGATACAAGCTGTACAAAATTTGCCCGTCGAGGTAAAACAGAAAGTACATTTGACTGTTGCAGGGAAATGTAATCTACCACAACCTTATTTGGAACAAATAAATGGAGATGAAACTATTTCGGTTTTCTTCAAGCGTATAGATGATTGTGAGGTCGCCGAATTGTTCACTAAGCATGACTTCCTTGTTCTTCCGTATCAGGATGTGGCACAAAGTGGGCCACATATGATTGCCTATTATTATAATTTGCCTGTAATTGCCAGTGATATAGATGGATTCAAAGAAAGAATTGTTGATGGAGAGAACGGCTTATTATTTAAAAATAAAAGTGTTAGCGATTTGAAAAACAAGATTATAGAAGCCGTAAATATGTCGAGAGATGAACAAGCTAATATGAGGAGAAAGCTTAAAGTGTTTTCTGATGACAATTTCAGTTTGACTAAAATTGGTGAAAAATATATGAGTTATTTCAAATCTATGCAGCGATGAGTATAAAAGATTATCTGAAGAATTCCAGAACGATATTATTCTTTAGGCTTCTTCATGAAAAATTTCAGGAAATTGTTTTATTGACTAAATATATTGCCAATGGAAACAGACTTAATGATAAAGAAAAACTTTTCACAGATTTAACTATTAGGACTCATGCCATAGAGAAGGGAATGTCCATTGGGAGTGTTAAGGTTGGATTTGGCAAGCCTAAGGTTTTGTCTCTTTTACGAGATTTTCAACGTTACCTCTCAATAGGGGGAAGTAAGGATTTTGTCTCAGAATCGTGTTCTGTCATAAACAAGTATGTTATCTTCAATGAAAAATTAGGTGCAGACATGAGAACTGTTAAAGATGAATTTATGGATTTCTGCCAAAGGAATAACATAAACCCGATTAATAAGGCGGGAATATACTTGTTGAACAAAAAGGATACAGAGGAAAAGCTGAAAAGTTCATTTAATGTGTTTTCTCAAAGCCGTTACTCTGTCAGAGATTTTGGTGCAGACAAGATTTCTTTAAATAGCATAGAAAGAGCATTGTCCATGGCAGAGAAAACTCCTTCTGCATGCAACAGGCAAAGTTGGAGAATATACGTATATTCAAATGAGGCTCTCAGAAATAAGATGTTTTCATTACAAGGCGGTTGTAAGGGATTTTGGCAAGATATGCAATATGCTATTCTTGTATGCGGTGATATTAGAAGATATAACATCAATGAATTGTCACAAGTTTATGTGGACGGAGGAATCTATACAATGAATTTGTTGTACGCTCTTCATTTTGAGGGGGTAGCGTCTATTCCATTGACCATGGGACACAAACAGAAAACAATCAAAAAGATTAAGAGAGAGATGGATATACCTGAAAATGAAATTCCTGTTCTATTAATTGGAGTGGGCTCGTATAAAGATAAATATAAGGTAGCAGTATCTGTAAGGCATGATTATCATAATTATACATTTATAAAATAGCGAACTATGATGAATAGCATATATTTGGTCATGAACTACTGGCCGAAAGAAGACTATTGGCTTTGTACAGAGTTGTGTAAGCGGCATATCGCTTATCGCTTAATAGGGATAAACAGTAAAGTCAGAATGTTAAGATATGCAAAGGCAGGGGGGGGGGGTGGAAACTACTTCGCTTTGTACGCGCTATAAAAATTGCCCTAAGAACAAAGAAGGATGAGATAGTAGTTGTGATGGACGATACGCCTACTTCTGTATTTATTTCATGTACCTTGTCCGTGATTGGGAAGAAGAACAAAGTGATTTGTCTAAACATGATGGATAGTCTTGCCCCAAATTTTGCAAAGAAAGTGTTGTATCAAGCGGCTTTCAAGCGGATGTATGCCTCTGTGAATAACCAGCAAATCATGGGACTGTACTGTTCGTTATACGGTCTCCCCAAAGACAGGTTTTTCTATTTACCGGATTGTATTTCAAACTGGGGTATGAAGATATTACAGAGGAACGATACCTTAGAATGCGGAGGATATATTTTTTCCGGTGGATCAACATTCAGGGATTGGGATTTGTTTATAGACGTGGCGTGGAAACTGCCACAATATAAGTTTGTCGGCATAGCCCGTAAAACTGGTTTCCCCAAAAAACAGTTGCCAAGCAATGTAGAAATGTTTTTTGATGTGGGAGAGACCACATTCAATGACTACCTGAAGAAGTGCAGTGTAGTTTTCATGCCTATAAATGTAAAGACACAAGGAGGTCAAATTGTCATATTTAAGGGAGGTCTTTATCGTAAAGCCGTTGTTACTACCGATACCGCTGCCATAAGGACATATATAGAAGATGGTAGGAATGGATTGTTGACGCCTTTCAAAGATTCTCAAAGTGCCATAGAAGCTTTAAATAAGGTTATGGAGAATGATGATCTAAGGAACAATTTTGGCAACGAATTACATGACGACATCAAGCAACTTACACCGACTTATTTTGTTGATTTACTGACTGATTTTCTTAAGAAAAAAGATTTCAAGATATGAAGATAGGTTTGCTTACCTACTATGGGGATTTGAACTGTGGTACAAATCTTCAGGCATACGCCACATTTTCGGCCATAAAAAGTATTTATCCTAACGAAGTTGTGGAGGTTATACCTTTTCATGGCTTCCGTCCAGAAATAAGACCATATAAAAGTTTAAGTCCTGCCAGCATCTACCGTGACATCATTAGAATGCAAAAATACAAGGATTTCAAATGCGACGAGCTGTATATACAGGGAAGAGACCCAATAATATATAATGTGAAAAAAGCCTTGAAATACATTGCGTCGTTTGGGTTCGATAAAATTTATGTCGGTGCAGACACCTTATTGGAACTTGACAGGTTAAAAATTGATGGGTTATCGGCATACTGGTTGAAAGATATCAAAGCCGAAAAGATATTTCTTGCTGCATCGTCTAAAAATGTAACTTATGAAAATTTGTCTTCCCGGCAGAAAGTGGAAATGGAACAGGCTGTCGGACAAATCAAATATATTGGGGTTAGGGATACTGCGACTATAAAATTATTGTCTCATTTTGTCTTGCCCGAAAAAATACATCATGTACCGGATCCGACATTTACTATGGATATAGACAAGGGTATTACACGGAAATATTTGGAGAAGAAGCGGTTAAACGTTCCCTGTAAGTCTGTATTTATGCATTTGTATGGAAATGATGTTTGGGCGGATGGACTTGCTAAATACTTTAAATCTATGGGTTATACAATTGTTACTCCAAGACCATATAAATTTAGTGATATAGTGCTAAATGATATGGGACCGTTAGAACAGTTAGGCATTTATGGTTATTTCGACTTGGTGGTTACTCATCGTTTTCACGATTGTGTTTTTTGTCTTAAGAATGGTACACCATTCTTTGTTTACGTAAAAAGCAGAAAAACATTCATGACGGCAGACAACGACTCTAAGCATGTGTCACTACTAAAAGATTTTGGGCTGTATCCTTATGGATTCTTGGGGTGCGTGGATGATGGAATACCCACCAACAATATTGATGAGAAACTGAAACTGCTAAAATCGCATTTTGATGGAGAATACATTAAATCCCGTTTGCGAGAATTTCGTGAAGAGTATTTCCGTTTCTTGAATCTTACTGGCAAAATGTAGAGCAGATAGGTAAACAGTCAAAAAATGGCTATTGATTAAGAGCCTGTTTAAATTTTCCTGTTTGAAGTAAAAAGAGTGCTTCTTCTTTCCTCGAAAATGATTATTTTTAGTTAGCAATCTTCAAATAATTATGTATTCGACGGATTTAGAAGAAACACAGTGGCAAGTTATCA
>CAJJNP010000072.1 GCA_905193145.1 uncultured Odoribacter sp.
TCACCGGTTTTCCAGATATAGTCCCGCCTGGAGATGAAGCTAACAAATTATTAAAGACCAAACTTGGTGTATGTAAATCCACTTCTGTTTTACCATCAACAGTCTCTTTGAGAATATAATACCCTAAAGAAAACTCACTCCGAATAACTAATTGGGTATTTGAAAATATTGAATATCCCGATTCGTTATCTGTCACTTTCAAATTAATTTCATAAATCCCTGCCGGTCTCGTAATTGGAAAACTCAATATTGGACTTGTACTAATTGTATCTATTTTAACATTTGTAACAGTCGAAGATTCTCCTCCATACCGTTGATTTATAGTCCATAAATAATCATAGTCCTTTTCAGCAGGAGTAACTTTCGGTTCGATTTCAAGAGTATCTTTAAATAAAATTTTTTCATATTGAGTTTCCACATTCTGAATAGTCAAATCTGCAAACTCAGAGTAATCATAATTACCCTTATCATCAAAGCAGGCAAAATTACCTAAAGCCAATATCAATAATATAAATAATTTCGTTCTCATATTCATTACAAATTAATGTTAGAAAGTAACTTCACGTCCTATTGTTTCTCCAGCTTCTGGTTCTTCACGTAAAATATCTTTTCCTGCAGCTTTCCGCACTGCATTTTCTTCATTTAAAGCTGTCTTGAAAAAGCTGTTCCAATAACCTGTCAAGCCCATATCTATTGACTGCAAATAATCATCCGGTTCCCCAACTAAATTTGCAAAGAAATTCTCATCTACCACAACTCCAATTTCTGCTGCGACATCAATCATAAAACGATGCTTGACTGGTCCATACTCTCCTGCAAAATACCACTCTGTCTTACGATCCCAGTGTATTGGTCTAGTCAAAATATTAGAAAAGCGGATAGTTCGAATATCATGACCAGAAAAACCAGGTTTGAAATATTCGTTTTCTTTCACCTTAAATCTTAACACAACTTCATTTTCTGCCAAATCCGCCGTTTTTTTCAACACCACAGGCACTTTCGTCCTATTCGTATTAGCCGGCATCACATAGGCATCTTTTAACAATGGATCATCAAAAGCAACATAATGTGTTGACATAATTGCAGCGTCAGTACCCTCCGATATTTGCTCAAAAAGTATAGGACGTGGATAATCTGTTACAAAACCTGACGTTTCTACATCAATCCAAATCGTATCTAACATCTGTTCTGAAGGTAAATAAATAAAAGTATAAACTGTCAAACTATCCGGATTCAACGGTTTCCCATAATAAAAATTCAACCTATCATTACCTTCTGCATGATAGGTATCCATTTCTTGCTCGCAAGCTGAGAATAAAAATGCAGAAAGCACTAGTATAAAATATAATATATTATTTCTCATAGCCATTGTTTTAATTATTACCCAATTCTGTTTTTGGTAAAGGTAAGATATAATCTTTTTCAGTCACCTCCCGATCACCTTTCCACAACATTTGCTTCGTTCCCAATCTTTTATAAGTAAAGAACATTTGTCCTTCTCCAAAAAATTCTCGACGATATTCTTTTAAAATCTCATCATACAATTGACTCTGATTTAAATTTTGAGCAATAACACCACGGTCCTTCATATAAATCTTATACAAAGAATTAGCTTCTTGCACACTACTTGCGCATTCTATAGCTATCAGATACATTTCAGACAGACGTATTAAAGGAACAATATTAAAATGAGTTGTAAAATCATTTTCTTCACTTTCAGATTGAGTGTATTTTTGAAAATCATAATAAAATTTACCAACTGTAGTGGATTCCATTTTCTTCCAGATTTTCTTGGGACGGTTATTGATATCCACAGACTGTCCCTCATACAAATCTTTATAATGAATCTCTGTTAAGTGTCCAGATAAAGATGTAAACAGATTTTTGACATAATCAGCCAAATGGTTATTATTTACAGCTAAAATACATTCTGACGGACAAGTAAGATATAGTTTATCATTTTGTAAATCCGTAAGACCAGACAAAGCAACAACTATTTTTCCGTCTTTTGTTTTTGCATTTATCACATTATTAGCAGCAACTCGTGCATTCTCTTTATCCCCTATATAGAGGTATAGGCGAGCTTTTAATCCTTCTAAGGCCCAATAATTAAAACGCATACGCCGGAATGCTAAAAATGAGTCTTCTAAATTTTGAATTGAAGAGTCATCTAATTCTTCAAACGTATATTGACACACAGGATCACTTTCTTGCAATAGCTTTTGGGCAGTTTCAATATCTTTCAATATCAGCGATACAAATTCTTCGTACGAATAATAAGGAACTGCATTTATTGATACAGATGTTGCATAAGGCAACTGCACCTTAATAGAAGGATTTTGAGGGATTTGTCCAAACAATCGCAAAATATCGACATGGCAAAAAGCTCTAATTCCTAATGCCTCTGCTTCTATGATTTTGCGCATATTATCACTTTGTATTGCATCACCATGAACTAGGATATTTTCTAAAACGCTATTTGTATGGGCAATAACTTCATAATATGCTTTATAGACTCCCTTAATTTCTCCTTCTACATAAGCTGATTCATAATTAAAATCTTTCAACAAGCTTTCATCTTTTCCATTTCCAGTTGAAAAATCCCAGAACTGAGCCAAATATTCCGTAAAAGTCATCGTCATCTTTGTGCCATACAGTGATGGAGTAGCCAATTTTATATAGCAACCGGTCAAAGCATCTTTAAATCCTTTTTCAGAAGAAAACATATCATCATTTTCCATCTGCGACTGCGGTTTCACATCCAACCAGTCATTGCAACTACTGCCTATCAGTATAGCCATAAACAGAAATGCAAATATATTAAACTTTGTTTTCATATCAGTATTTATTTAGCAATTTAAAATATCAGATTAACAGCAAACTCTATTCGGCGAGCAAAGGGGTAATCCGTTCCTCTTTCGCGTTTTATGGAAGAAATATAAAATATATCCGATATATTAGCATCAAAATTAATACTTCTCATTCCCAACTTCGCAACAAAAGGAGAATGCCAACGATATTGCAAACTTGCACTTTGCAACTGGAATACATTATCATCCATAATAAACCTAGAAGAATATCCGGTATCTTCATCTCCATAACCTTTAAAAGGTTTTATATCTCCAGGACGTTGCCAACGATCTGACCAGACACGCTTATCGACATTATACTGAATCTCGCTATTAGTTACTTCCACTTTATCTAAAAGAGTTTGATTATATTGTTGTCCTCCCCAATGAAAACCAAAATTCAAATTCAAAGTAAAATCTTTGTAAGTAAACAACGAATTGAAATTACCCTTGAACTTAGGTTCTTTTTGTCCACAATAACGTTTAGCTCCAGCCTGCCAAGTCGTAGTAACATTTCCATCAGCATCCAAATACAATTCTTTACCGGTACTCGGGTCGATACCCAGAGAAGGAACAGCATAAATAGCATATCTAGAATAACCTTCACGCAATAAAGTCTGATCTGCATTTTTGCCAACATAATTAGACATTTGGTTCTTTATAGCATCCGACAATTTAGTGATTTCATTTTTAGTATATGCCAATTTAGAACTTAACATCCAAATCACTTCTTTTTCCGTATTTCTAAGAACATAGCCGTTAATTCCTGCCTCAAATCCAACATTATTTACTTCACCGACATTCGCAGTATAAGAAGGGAAACCATTTGCCAATGGTAAATCCATTTGGGACAAAAGATTAGATGTAATCTTTTTATAGGCATCAAAAGTCAGAGACAAACGATTCTGCCATAAACCAACTTCGATGCCCAAATCATATTGATCAGTAATTTGCCACTCCAAATCCTTATTACCAATACCCATTAGTTCTACACCATTCCAAGTCATATAACGTTCGGAAGTAAGAGTTTGATATGTACGCAATGCTTGATAAGAAGAGAATTGTTGAGAACCTGTTTTTCCGTAAGAACCACGCAAACGCAACAGATTTACCACTTGCTGACCTTCCATAAACTTTTCTTGGTGAATATTCCATCCGATACCTATACTGTAAAAAGGTGCAAATCGCTTATCTCCTCCAAACTGAGATGAACCATCTGCTCTGAAAGAGAAATCGGTATAATAACGATTATCGTAAGTATAGTTTACATTTCCTGTAAAACCTACTTGACGTGTCAGGCTTTCAACTCCTTGAGGACGACCGTTTCGCTCATATTGGAGTGCATTACCAAGAAAATCATAATCTTGATTATTAAAGCCTTCAGCCTTAAAAGTATAATAGAAATCTTTACTATTTTTCAGAGACCAATCTAACCCCACATACAACTGATGCTTTTCTGCAAACAATTTTGAATATGATAAAGTCACACGACTTTCTAATGAGGTCCTTTCACCTGTTTTGTATTCATAGCTACCTTTACGGAAATGGTTCTCTGGACCTTTATAATCTATGGTGTTAAAAGAAGAATGCTCTGCAGGAAGGAACTTGTCGTGTCGGGAATGCTCTTTACTTATACCTATCTGCCCTCTCAACTGTATTCCCTCTATTATATCCCATTCTATTGAAAAATTATTAGTCATCACATCTGATTGGGTCTTATCCTGTGTATTAAGTGTTGCATTATACAATGGATTCGGCACCTCATTTCCCAACATAGTGGTATAAATGGGAATACACTCTCCATTTTCATCTGTTGGCACCCAATAAGGATTCATTTTAGCATATTCACTGAATGAGCCATATTTACTTTCTGATGAATTGTTATAATCCAATATCATCTGATTTTGAAATATCACATTTTTCAAAACATATGAGAGAGTCAATGTTCCTGAAAACGTATTACGATCAGAATCTTTCATAGCTCCTTGAATTTTATTGTAATAGACTCCTGCTCCCCAACGAAATTCTTCGCTACCACCTTCCAAACGAAGATTATATTTTTGTCCAACTCCTACGCGTACCGGTTCTGATAACCAATAAGTATCAACACCCCTAATTACATCTTTCAAGGTTGCATAATACATCTCTTCCATTTTCTGTATATCATGTGGGTCGCCATCTTTTCCATCATAAAGCCCAACTTTCTTTTCTAATGCCAATTTATCGCTTGCATGCAAAAGGTCATAAGAAGACAAATCCGGCATTTCCAAACTAAATCCGGCTTTTGCCGTTATTTTTAATCTGCCAGCTTCAGGTTTTTTAGTTATTACCACAATTACACCATTCGCACCTCGTGAACCATAGATTGCTGTAGCTGATGCATCTTTCAATATATTAATACTCTCAACGTCCTCATCATTAAAGTCCATCAATTTTTCTATCGATATTTCAAAACCATCCATAATAATTAACGGTTGATTTAATTTTTGAGCCGTTTGATTATTCAATTCATCCATTGACATAGGCAATGATGAATTACCACGGATATTGATTTCCGGCAAAGCATTCGGATTACTACCCAATGCATTATTCGCAACAACATTGAATGCAGGATCTATGTTTTTCAAGGTTGACAATAAATTCTGCCCCTTAAACATTTTTAACTCCTTATCAGAAATAGTAGTTACTGCTCCTGTATAACTTTCACGCGATTTATTGAAAATACCGGTCACCACCACCTCATCTATTTCAGTTGCATCTTCCTCTAATTTCACATTAATTTCAGACTTTCCATTTATCGCTACTTCTAACGTTTTCATTCCTACAAAAGAAAAAACCAAAATAGTAGCATGCTCCTTCTGCACTGTCAACTCGTATTGTCCATCTGCATCTGTTGCTGTACCTAAAGTTGTTCCCTTCAACATAACTGTCACCCCTGGCATTGCAACGCCCTGTTTATCTGTCACCTTACCTTTAATAACAATCGTTTTTAATTCCTGTTCATTCGTCACTACTTTAGGAGAAATAACTATATGCCCATCCATAATTTCATATTTCAAAGGCTTATCAGCAAGAACTTCGTCTAAAACTTCTGCAACAGTTTTCCCCTTCAGATTAGCATTTACAGTATACCCCTGTACATCTTCATGGTTATAAATAAAACGTAAGTGAGTACGCTGCTGCATTTGTTCAAAAAGCGTTTCCAAATTAACCTCTCCCAATTGGAGATTGATCTTCTTTTCTTGTGACCACACCTCTGCATTCAGACTGTTATACGTCAGTGCAATCACCAGAAACATGAGTTTAATTTTAATCATGATCCAGATTAGTGTTTGAATTGTTTTTTTCATAACTTTGTTGTTAATGTTTGACATCATTCCCTTGACTAGAGGGAGTTCCTGCCGGAGTGTATTGGCGTACATTCCGGCATTTTGTTTTTTAATTTTGTTTTATTGGTTACTTTTGATTTTTAATATTTATTTGATTTCACTATTAATGTTCTATCTTTTAACTCTAAACGGATTTTTTGTGTTCGCTCTAATTTTTCAATAACCTCCTCTATACTACTGCTACGCGAGAACCATGCTGTAAAATGCAAATCTTTTAGAGAGGGACTCATATAAAATATTTCCAGATTATACCAACGGGACAATTCATTTAATAAAAGTTCCAATGACTGATGTTTAAAACAAAATGCATTGTATCTCCATGCAATGGCCTCCTCCAAATCAACTTCTTTCACCTCTATTTCTCCATCAATCAAAGCAGCCTGTTGTCCGGGCTGCAAAACAATCACTTTGCCTTGCTGTTCCAACTGCACACCTCCTTCAGCCAAAGTCGTAGAAGATGGCATATCAGCATAATTACGGACATTAAATTTTGTTCCTGTCACCCGCACATCAATATCACTTATATGCACAATAAACGGATGTTCTGCATCTTTAACCACATTGAAATACGCTTCACCTTTTAAACTCACTTCACGTCTATCTCCTTTAAAAGCCACAGGATAAGTTATTTCACTCTCGGCATTTAACCACACTGAAGTTCCATCTGCTAATATCAACTCATATTCAGCTCCTCGTGGCACTCTAAGCGTATTATACTTCACCTCTCCCCCAACTTCTTTATTCACATAATGTACAGCATCCTTTTTTGCCTGAATAACAGCCCCCTCTTCGTTCACATTCCTTAAATCAGTTTTTTCGCCTAAATAAACTGTAGCTCCATTACTCAATACCAACTCCACCTTGTTATTATTTCCGGTTTCCTGAACAGTATAACTTGAACTTCTTCTATCACCCCTCTGCCATTGAATTATCTGCCATAAAGCCGAACATCCAACAACAAGTACTGCTACGGCAGCAACAGCTCTCAACCTTCTACGCAAACGCAAACGTGATTCCTGTCTCTGCCGACGTTCATACAAACGCATCCAAGCCGTTACAATTTCACCTTGGTATTGCTGCTGCGGATGTCTCTTCCAAAAATCATCGTTTAGAATTCTATGATACATAGCTTCATTAGCTGGATTATCTTTTCTCCAAGCATTTATTAATGTCTGTTCATCCGCAGAAATATCTCCTTGTAATGAACGTACAAGCAAGTCTACAATTTTTGAATATTCATCAAACTTTTTCATTGTTTTATCATTTACATAGATATGACGTACACACCCCTCAAAAGAGGTATATAATTTTCAAAAAAAATCAAGCAAACGCTATTTTTTACAGATAAGGATTTAATTCAGAAGCAATAATAACAAAGACAATAATTTATCACGCAACATTTTACGTGCTATTTGCTTCTGTTTTTTGACTGTTTCTACAGATATATTCAATTGTTCGGCAACTTCCTTAGCAGAACGCCCCTCCAAAGTTAAAGTAAGCACAGAATGTACTCCCTTGGGTAATTTATCAATAGCTATCATCATTCGACGATAAATTTCTTCCTCCCAATAGGCAGAATCGTCTACTTGGCTTAACTCGGCAGCATATTCTTCGACACTTTTCTCACTATATTTCTTATGACGTAAATAGTCTATTGACTTGAAACGTACCATCTGATAAAGGTATGCCGACTTTTCTTTTACATCATTCAATAACTCTTGATTCTCCCACAAGCGTAAAAAAACATCTTGCACCAAATCTTCAGCAACTTCCGGACTATTTACATAACGAACAGCAAATGATTTCAATGCAGGATAATATTCTACAAACAAATCCTGTAATGTTAACATCACTTCATTGCTTATCTTTTTATCCTTTTTATATAACGACATCATATCATCATTTTCCGTTAGAGTTGGTAAAGATATACAAATATGATTCAATCCAAACATATTTTTTTCATATAAATAATATCATACCAACGTTGTTTCGCAAATTCTTTCTTACTTTTGCATGAATTCCAAAAATACAAATTAACGCCAAATGAAAAGATTGTTTTTTTTATTATTAATCATACTTCCTACTTTTATATTTGCCCAAAAAGCAAAAATTGAATTTACAAAAACCTCTCATCAATTTGGTGTCATACCGGAACGAGGAGGAAAGGTTGTATATGATTTTATCTTCAAAAATACGGGCAAATCACCATTAGTATTAACCAATGTAAGGACAGGCTGCGGTTGTGCAGTGCCGGAGTGGAGCAAGAAACCCGTAGCACCTGGAGCCAACGGCACCATACGTGTCTATTTTGACCCACGCAACAGACCTGGAAACTTTGTAAAAAGCATTGCTGTCAATTCAAACGCCAGCAACAATGTTGTCACGCTAACCATCCGCGGCAAAGTTCAACATCAACCTGCAGGTCCTTACGAAGGGTACGACTATTCTATTGGGGAAGTAAAATTCACTCAATTAAAGGCTGATCTTGATGATATTATGAATACTCAACAGATTGAACATAAAATTCAAATGATACATAGCGGAAAAGAGCCTGCCAAAATCACAGTCAGCAACACCTCCCCCCACATCAAAGCTATCATAACACCTAATACCTTGAAACATGGAGAAAAAGGAGAGATAATCTTCACCTATAATGCCGGACTAAAAAATGATTGGGGCTATGTTTCTGATAAAATCAATATCAATATCAACGATACAATACAAGGGGTATTCACTTTCACTGCAAATATCAACGAAGATTTTGATTTTTATGAAGGAAATTATGATAAAGCACCTGCCATTCAACTTCCAAATGAAACAGCTAACCTCAAAAACCTACCTTCAAACAGCAAAACGACCCATACATTCTTTATCCAAAATAATGGTAAATCGGATTTGATATTCCGCAAAGTGAAAGGTTCCGAAGAAGATGTACACATTCATTTAGGCAAGCATAGTATAAAACCAGGTAAAAAAATAAAGGTATCCGTAACTTTCAATACCCCAGCTAAAGGACAAATCACAAAACTCATACAATTTACAACAAATGATCCTGAAAATCCGGTGACACTCTATAAAATAAACGGACAGATAAAATAAACACATATGAAATCATTGTTACTGACATTTTTTTGTGTGTTGACTATAACTTCTGGATTCTCTCAAGGAATTATGGAAGTAAAACAGCCGACACTTGTCCTCAAAAATTTACTGGCAAACGATCAGCCACAGACAAAAATATTTGAAATTAAAAATACAGGCAACAAGCCCTTTATCATTACCCGTGCCACCTCTATGAGCGCTCAGGTACAAACAAAGTGGAGTCGAGAACCGATTGCTCCGGGGAAAAATGGTAAAATTCAAGTAACCTTTACCTCTTCGCATTTTCAAGAACGTTTCGACTATAAAATCATGGTATACACAAATCTCAGCAACAAAGGTACAGAACTCAGGCTTACTGGCAATGTCACAGACAATCCTGCCAAACCTACATTACTATACAAATATACATTAGCAGGAATAAAATTCAGAGCATCTAACATCAGTTTTGGAGATATCTATACCTGGCAAAAAATAACCGATACAATTTATTATCTAAACACACGAAAAGAGCCGATACATATCGAACCTCTGAACAAACCAGCTTATTTACACTTCAATTTTCACCCCTCAGTCGTAGCCCCCAACCAACGTGGAGCCATGATTGTAACTTTTGATGCTCCCAAAAGAAACGACTACGGATATAATTATGATAATATCATGTTGTCGGTAAATGGAACAAAAGATTTTAGGAATCGTATCACCATAACAGCCAACATTACAGAAGATTTCAGCAAACTTACAGATCAAGAATTAGCCAATGCTCCTACTGTGGAATTTACAGCCAAAGAAATTAGCTTCGGAGAAATTATACAAGGCGAAAAAGCTCATTGCGATTTTATCGTAAAAAATGCAGGAAAAAGACCTTTGTTTATCCGCAAAACTAAAGCCAGTTGCGGTTGCACGGCAGTAACTATTGGCAATAAGGCTGTACAACCTGGCAAATCGACTACAATCCGTGCCACGTTCGACTCTACAGGCAGAAGCGGAAAACAATATAAAACCATCACAGTAATTACCAACGACCCCAAGCATCCTGAAACAACCCTAAGAATCAGAGGCAATATTAAGGTCAGATAATCTCTTTAAAAATAAGGATATGATTTATCCGGAAAATTTCGAAAGTAAAATCAAATTTGATAAAATCAGACAATTGGTTAAAAGCTATTGCCTGAGTGATATGGGACGAGAATTGGTGGACAAAATGAATTTTTCATCAGATTCCTCTTATATAAGCGAACAACTGAAAGAAACTCATGAATTCATGAACATCCTGCAGGTGGAAGACTCTTTCCCTGGAGACCACTTCAGAGATGCCCGCCCTTTTCTGCAAAAAATCAGAGTTGAAGGATTATTTCTAGAAATAGCAGAAATGGTTGCACTCAAATTATCCCTGGAGTCTCTCAGTGCTATTGTGCGCTTCTTCAAAGGTAAAGAAGAGCGTTACCCCATTCTCTCTGCTAAAGCCGGATGTATACATTTATTCCCATTCGTACAACAACGTTTGGATACAATAGTTTCCAAACACGGCACAATCAAAGATACAGCATCGCCCGAATTAAACGACATACGACATCGTCTGCAACGTAAACAAGCAGGGATTTCCAAACGCATGCAAAGCCTATTACAACAGGCTCAAAGCGAAGGATGGGCAGATAAAGAAAGTGCGATTGCCATCCGAGACGGACGCATGGTGATACCCGTTCCATCAGCATACAAACGTAAAATTAACGGAATTGTCCATGACGAATCAGCAACCGGTAAAACATCCTATATAGAACCGGCAGAAATCGTTGAAACCAATAATGAAATTCGCGAACTTGAATTGGAAGAAAAACGCGAAATCATGAGAATACTAAGAAAATTCGCTGACGAACTGCGTCCTTATATTGATGATTTACTTCCAGGCTATGATTTCCTCGCCTATATTGATTTTATTCGAGGGAAAGCTGCATTTTCCAACTATATAGAAGCCGTCGTACCAGCCTTCAATGACAATGCTGAAATGTTCTGGTACCAGGCCCGCCACCCTCTTTTATGGCTGAGCCTAAAAAATACCGACAAGAAATTGATACCCTTAAATATAGAAGTCTATGACGAGCAACGTATCATTCTAATATCCGGTCCCAATGCCGGAGGAAAATCTGTCTGTCTACAAACTGCCGGTCTGCTGCAATACATGTTTCAATGCGGTCTTCCTGTTCCGGTCAGTGAAGCCAGCAAATTCGGAATATTTGGAAAAATACTCATTGACATAGGAGATGAGCAATCTATTGAAAACGACTTGAGTACCTATAGCTCACACTTGATTAATATGAAAAACTTCCTGCGCTACGGCAGTGACGACACATTAGTACTGATTGACGAATTCGGCACAGGTACAGAGCCCATGCTGGGAGGAGCTATAGCCGAGGCTATACTTTCTGCTCTTAATCGAGACAAAGTCAGAGGAGTTATTACAACACACTACACCAACTTGAAACATCTGGCGGCAGAAACACCTGGAATAGCCAATGGCGCCATGCTATATGATAATCACCGGATGTTGCCGCTCTTTGAATTGAAAATCGGTAAACCAGGTTCATCATTTGCTTTTGAAATTGCAAAAAAAATCGGACTTCCCAAGGAGATCCTAGAGGATGCAGCCGCAAAAGTAGGAGAAGATCATATTAACTATGACAAACACCTGAAAGACATTGCCCGCGACAAACGCTACTGGGAAGAAAAACGTCGTAAAATCCACGAAAATGAGAAACGCTTAGATGAAGTCGTTGAAAAATATAGCAATGAACTAAGCGAAGCTTCCCGAATTCGTAAAGAAATCATACGCGAAGCACAACAAAAAGCCCAGGAAATCATAGCAGATGCAAATGCTGCTGTTGAAAAAACTATTCGGGAAATCCGAGAAAATCAAGCCGAGAAAGAAAAAACCCGGGAAATCCGCCGCCGCATGGAAGAAGAGAAACAACGCTTACTTTCTGAAAAACAAAACGAAGAAGAAGAGCGTATCCGCAAAAAAATAGAAAAATTGAAAAACCGGGAAAAGAATAGAAAAGAAAAAAAACAAAATCAACCGGAAACTTCACCCCAACACAAAGAAGCAGCTCCCATTTTTCAAAAAGGCGATTATGTAAAACTCCCGAATAATGCCATTGGCGAAATATTAGAAATTGATGACAAAAATGCAGTAGTTGCACTAGGACAATTACATACTAAAGTAAAAATCTCACAACTCCAAAAAGCCTCTGCAACACAAGCAAAACGCATAGCCCGTCCACAAATACAAGCCTCCTATGCCAATATCCGGGAAAATATCAGTCAAAAACGCATGACCTTTAAACCAGACATTGATTTAAGAGGCATGCGCGGAGATGAAGCCCTGCAGCGGGTAATTTCTTTCTTAGACGAAGCAATCATGCTTGGCTATAGAAATATAAGGATACTGCACGGCACCGGTACCGGCGCTCTCCGACAACTTATCCGACAGTACCTGAGCACAAATCCCGTGGTTGCTACCTATACCGACGAACAAGTACAACTAGGCGGAGCCGGTATCACAGTTGTCCAACTAGATATCTGACCCCGCCAAATCATTATAATATTAAACTATTCCCGAATAGCTTGACGGATACGCACCAGCTTATTCAACAGACCTTCGAGCAAATCCAGACGTAACATATTGGCTCCGTCGGATTTTGCTACAGAAGGATCGGGATGTGTTTCAATAAACAATCCATCAGCTCCAACAGCAATACCAGCTTTCGCTATTGTCTCTATTAATTCCGGTTGTCCTCCTGTTACTCCTCCTGCTTGATTCGGCTGCTGCAAAGAATGTGTCACATCCACAACAACAGGACAATGACAAGTCTGTTGCATAATCTTAATTCCTCGAAAATCCACCACCAAATCCTGGTAGCCAAAAGTTGTTCCACGTTCTGTAGCCATTACATTATCATTACCGGACTCTCTTACTTTTTCCACTGCAAAATGCATTGCATCAGGAGAAAGAAACTGTCCCTTTTTAATATTCACCATCTTGCCGGTACGAGCAGCAGCAACTAACAAATCTGTCTGACGACATAAAAAAGCAGGAATTTGCAATACATCCACATATTCGGCCGCCATCACAGCATCCTCCGGACTATGGATATCCGTCACTACAGGAATCTGAAAATCATTCCGGATTTTTGCCAGTATTTTCAATGCCTTCTCATCACCGATACCGGTAAATGAATCTAAACGTGACCGGTTTGCTTTTTTAAAAGACCCTTTAAAAATATAAGGTATGCCCAACTTATCTGTCAATTCGGAAATATGCTCCGCTATATCCAAAGCCATTTTTTCACCTTCAATCACACAAGGTCCTGCAAGCAGGAAAAACATATCTTTATCAGTTATTTCATTTAAGATTTTCATATATACTATTAATTTTAATTTCTGTATTTTTTCCACCAACCCTTCAGGCGTTCCCAAATCTTGATTTCTGCTGCATTATTCTGTGGCCGATACAATACCACATTTTTCAAGTCCTCAGGCATAAACTCCATTTCTACAAAATTTCCCGGATAATCATGAGCATACTTATAATCCTTACCGTAATTCAGCTCCTTCATCAACTTTGTAGGAGCATTACGCAAATAAAGAGGCACTGCAATATTTCCTGTTTTACGCACCAAATCCATCGCCTCATTAATTGCCATATAGGCTGAATTACTCTTGGGAGAAGTTGCTAGGTAAATTACACATTCAGACAAAGGTATACGGGCTTCAGGCATCCCGATTTTATGCACCGTATCAAAACAGGCATTAGCCAGCAACATTGCATTAGGATTTGCCAAACCAATATCCTCAGAAGCAGAAATCAACAAACGTCGGGCAATGAATTTAGGATCTTCTCCCCCTTCCAACATACGTGCCATATAATATAAAGCAGCATTAGGGTCACTTCCACGAATAGATTTTATCATTGCAGAAATAATATCATAATGCTGCTCACCATCTTTGTCATACATCAAAGGATTTTCCTGCAATTCTTTACGCACAATATCATTGTTTATAACAATTTCCGGTCCGGCCTGAGCATTAACAACCAGCTCCAATATATTCAACAGCTTTCGTGCATCTCCACCACTATATGAGATCAGTGCTTCCTTTTCTTTGACTATAATATTTTTTTCTTTCAGATAAAAATCCTTGGTTACCGCTCTATCCACCAAACTTTTCAAATCAGCTTTCTCTTGGGCTTTAAACACATATACCTGACACAG
>CAJJNP010000073.1 GCA_905193145.1 uncultured Odoribacter sp.
GGATTACTAATACTAATGGGAATTATTTATATATTTGCCAATAAATCTCTTTAAAAACAGCGATATGAAAAAACATATTCCAAACCTGATAACTTCTATGAATGTTATATCTGGGACTTTAGCTATTTTTATGGCAATGTATGGACATTTGACATTGGCTGCCGGCAGTATATTGCTTGGGATGATTTTTGATTTTTTTGATGGGATGACAGCTCGTTTATTACATGTAAAGTCTGATATTGGGAAAGAGTTGGATTCATTGGCGGATGTGGTGAGTTTTGGGGTGGCTCCAGCTGTTTTGGCACATTTTTTAATGCTTAAAACTTTGCCGGGAGAGAGTATGGAGCATTTCTTTGAATGGAGATTGTGGGAACAGTTGATGATATGTACACCATTATTGATTCCTGCTTTTTCCGCATACCGTTTGGCTAAATTTAATTTGGATATTCGTCAAACGACTTCTTTTATTGGAATGCCTACTCCTGCTAATGCTTTGTTTTGGGGTGGGTTGGTATTTGGATATTCTTGTGCTCCGACATTGTATCATGTGTTGTTTGGTAACGTAGCGGTGTTGGGGTTTTGTGCTTTGATCTTGTCTATATTGCTTGTTAGCGAGTTGCCGATGTTTTCGTTGAAAATATCAGGCTTAGGTTGGGTAGAAAATAAGATTCGTTATGCTTATTTGGTCTCTTTGGTTATTTGTATTTGTATTTTTGGATGGGCTGTTGTTTTCTTAATAGTGCCTCTTTATATTCTTTTTTCACTATTCGCTTTACTTATAAAGTAAAATCATCCATAGGATTATATTTCACATAGTCGGATGCTGGAGAAATGACATTATGATGGGTGATGTTTTTTTTATGGTTTTGTTTTGTGGGAAGCTCTGGGCGAAGTGCTGTATCGTTTTTTAATTTTCCTCCCAATAGGCTGGATTCATTATGGAAAATGTTTAATTGTGAAACGACAACAACTCCTGTAATAGTTGCTACTGCAAGACCATATTTCAGTAGACGTTGAAAAAAGTTTCCAATCGTTTCGTGATGTGTGTAGGCAACCATTTCCGGAGAGGAAGCCGGAGTCATACTAATTTGTACAGGATTAGTATTAGTCTTACTGATAGATTGTATGGATATGGGAGCCATACCCAATGCTTCCGAGAAAAAATTATGTTTCCCGTTTTCGAAAATAATATTGAATCGGCGATCTGTATAAAAACTTCCAATATCACCAAAATCTACACGTTGACGTTGGTTCAAGCGTATTTTTAACTCTTCAGAGAAAAGCGTTAATTGAGTTGTTGCTTTTTCATAGCTGATATTTTCTTTCATTGAAATCCAATTTGCAAGCAGACCATCGTTCTGTGTCAGATTGCGATTAAATAAGATATCTTTACCTGGAGGGCAGAGTAACCCACTTTTTTTATCTATATATGCACTTGTATAATTGCAGATAAAACCTCCAAAGTCAGGAATTATCACACAATCGTGCAAAAACAAAAGGTCAGATATGTATTCAATGAATCTATGCATGCAGCAAAAGTATGAAAAAAACTTGGGAATCCAATCTCTTGTAAAAAGAAAATTATCTGTTTTTTCACATTACTAGCGCTGTGAATTTTGCTAATTTATTATTTACTTTGCATCAATTCAAAGTAAATAATATAAATCTGATTCCTTATGAAGGTATTTGTAACAGGCGGTACCGGCTATATCGGTTCGCATACTGTTGTTGAATTACAGCAGAATGGTTTTGAGGTTGTGATTGCAGATAATCTTTGCAATTCAAATATTAAAGTGCTGGATGGTATAGAACAAATTACAGGAATACGTCCTGAATTTGAACAAATTGATCTGGCTGATGCTGCTAAGGTGCAAGATTTCTTTTCACGGCATCAGGATATTGTTGCTGTTATTCACTTTGCTGCGTTGAAAGCTGTAGGTGAATCTGTGCAGAAGCCATTGGAGTATTACCGTAATAACTTGAATTCACTGATGAATGTGATTGCAAGTATGCGAGTGTTTGGTGTAAAAAATTTGGTATTTTCCTCTTCTTGTACTGTCTATGGGCAAGCAGACGTTTTGCCGGTTACAGAACAGACTCCACGCAAACAGGCAGAATCTCCTTATGGTAATACGAAAGCAATGTGTGAGGATATTATGCGTGATGTAGCTAAGGTTGAAAAGGAGATGAATCTTTTAGCTTTACGTTATTTTAACCCGATAGGTGCTCATCCATCTGCTTGTATCGGAGAGTTGCCGAATGGTGTGCCAAACAATTTAATTCCATATTTGACACAAACAGTTGCTGGTATTCGTGAGCAGTTAAGCGTGTTTGGTGATGATTATAATACTCCTGATGGTTCAGCTATTCGTGACTATATAGACGTAGTAGATTTAGCTAGAGCTCATGTGGTGGCTATTCGTCGTCTTTTGGATGGTAAAAATGCGACTAATTATGAATATTTTAATATTGGCACCGGAAATGGAGTATCGGTGTTGGAGTTGATTCATGCATTTGAGCGGGCGACCGGAGAAAAAGTGAATTATAAGATTGTGGGCCGCCGTGCTGGTGATATAGAAAAAGTATGGGCTGACACGACTTTGGCAAATAATGAGTTGGGTTGGAAAGCAATTGTGCCTATTGAAGAGACTTTGGCTAATGCATGGAAATGGCAAAAACATTTAATGGATAAATAAGTAGGTTATGGACGAACAGAAACACCAGCAACTTGAGATTGATCTTAGTCGGGAAGTGGCACAAGGGACATATGCAAATCTTGCAATCGTTGCTCACTCTTCTTCTGAATTTATTGTGGATTTTGTGCGATTGATGCCGGGAGTCCCAAAACCGGAAGTGAAGAGTAGGATTATTATGACGCCTGAAAATATGAAGCGTTTAATGTTGACTTTACAAGACAACATTAGAAAATTTGAGCAGGATAATGGAGTAATCCGTATCGCAGCAAATGATTCTGCTGATGCAGTATTCCCATTGGATCTTGATCCAAGAGGGCAAGCTTAATAGAGGATACTATCGTATAAACAGAAATAAATAAGAAGGATGACAGCAAATTGGTTTGAAGCGAAGGTGAAGTATATGAAGGTGAATGAGGATGGGAAGAGTAAAAAGGTAAATGAGGCTTATCTTTTAGATGCAATGTCATATACTGAAGCCGAGAGTAGAATTACGCATGAAATGGAGTCTGTGATTTCCGGAGATTATTACATAAGTAGTTTAAAAAAATCGAATATTACAGAATTAGTGCCGTCGGACGATGAAAATGATGACCGTTGGTACAAGGCGAAAGTGGGCATTATAGATGCTGATGAGGTTAGCGGTAAAGAAAAGTCTTCTTTTCAGTATTATCTAGTGGCTGCATCCAACATTAACCGGGCATTGGAGAATTTGGAGAAAAGTTTGTCAACTTTTGTTGTGCCGTATGAAATTGCCAGTATAACAGATACTCAATTTATGGATGTATATCCTTATTTTGATGAAGAAGAGGAACAGATTCCGGAGAATTTGTCCCCATTGGGGCAGGTTACTGTAGCGGATGATGTTTGTGAAGACGTGGTCGATGTTGACACAAAAGAAGTATAAATATTTTATTGGAGGTCTTTTTATGGTGGCCTCCAATAAAAATTTAGATGAAAAAGAATCCGTAAAAAGCTGTGAAAAATCATATTTGAGGAATATTACAGTGTTAAATATTCTTCAAATTTTCGTAAACGTTTGTATTACATCATTTTCAAACTATGTGAATGTTTTTTTTCTTTGAGAGAAAGTTAGGCATAATGATTTTTTATTATTTAACTTTGTGGTGCCTTTCGGAAACGAAAACAATAACTAAAAGACTGAATATATGAAAACACGTATTGAACACGATTTATTAGGCGAAAAAGAAGTGCCGGCAGAAGCATATTATGGAATTCAGACGCTTCGTGGTATTGAAAACTTTCACAATATCAGTGGATTGACTATTAGCCATTATCCTAACTATGTAAAAGCATTGGCTATGGTAAAATGGGCTGCTGCAAAAGCAAACCAAGAGTTGGGAATTCTTCCTGATGATATTGCTGACGCTATTACCCGTGCTTGCGAAGAAATTATCAGTGGCAAACTGCACGATCAGTTCCCTGTTGACTTGATTCAGGGTGGTGCAGGTACATCTACCAATATGAATATCAATGAGGTGGTGGCTAACCGCGCATTGGAAATTTTAGGACATGAAAAAGGTGAATATCAGTATTGTCACCCGAATAATCATGTAAATATGTCGCAGTCAACCAATGATGCATATCCTACTGCATTTAAATTGGCCTTTATCTTCATGAACGAGGAGTTGGTTGCTGACTTAAAATTATTGATTCAGGCTTTCCGTGCTAAAGGAGAAGAATTCAAAGAAATTATCAAAATGGGACGAACCCAGTTGCAGGATGCTGTTCCTATGACTGTTGGACAAGAATTTGAAGCTTTTGCTGCTAACTTGGAAGAAGAGGTTGACCGTTTGAACCAGAATGCAAAATTGTTCTTGGAAGTAAACATGGGTGCTACTGCAATCGGTACTGGAATCAACTCTGAACCGGAGTATTCAGCAAAATGTATTAAGAATCTGCGTATCATCAGTGGTGAGGAATTTGTTTTGGCGTCAAACTTGATTGAAGCTACTCCGGATGCTGGTTCTGCTGTTATGTATTCTTCTGCATTGAAACGTATGGCAGTGAAATTATCTAAGATTTGTAGCGACTTGCGTTTGTTATCAAGCGGTCCTCGTTGTGGATTGAGTGAAATCAACTTGCCTCCTATGCAGCCGGGTTCTTCTATCATGCCGGGTAAGGTAAATCCTGTTATCCCTGAGGTTGTTAATCAGATTTGCTTCCGCGTTATCGGTAATGATTTGACAGTAACTTTCGCAGCTGAAGCTGGTCAGTTGCAGTTGAATGTAATGGAACCAGTATTGGTTGATTCTATTTTCAGCTCAATCAAGATGTTGCAGAAAGGTATGGACCGTTTACGTACATTGTGCGTAGAGGGCATTACTGTAAATGTTGACCGCTGCCGTACTATGGTATTGAATAGCATCGGTATCGTTACTGCGTTGAACCCGACTTTAGGTTATGAAAATTCTTCACGCATTGCTAAACGTGCCTTGAAAGAAAATCGTAGCGTTTATGATTTGGTATTGGAAGAAGGCTTGTTAACTAAAGAAGAATTGGATGAATTGTTGAAGCCTGAAAATATGATTAAGCCTCATAAATTCTATATCAAGAAATAAGAAGCATAATTGACAATAAGTTAAAACTCCGACTTAAAATAGTCGGAGTTTTTCTTTGCTGTTTAACTTATTTATACTAATATTGCATATATATTATATTAAAAATCGAACTCATGAAAAAAACATTGACAAAAGTATTGGCAGTAGCACTTTTAGTTGCATCTGTACCATCTTTGACAGGATGTTATGGCCCTTTCCGTTTATCTACAAAATTGCATAATTGGAATGGACAAGTTTCTAACAAGAAGTTTGTAAATGAATTGGTATTTTTAGGATTTTGTATTTTGCCGGCTTATGAACTTTGTCTTTTAGGTGATGCATTGATATTTAACTCAATTGAATTTTGGAGTGGAAATAATCCTATCTCTATGAAAGATGGTGAAGTTGAAACACAGGATGTTATGCACAATGGTAAAATGTACCAAGTAATAAAAACAAAAAATAACATGACTGTTGCTGCTAAGGATTCTGACGAAAAGGTAAATTTCAGATATTTCCTGGAAGAAGGACAATGGTATCAAATGAATGGTGAAGTAAAAGGTTTGGCTGTTAAATAAAAATTGCCTTGAAAATATGTAGAGAGCTGAAGACTATATTGTTTTCAGCTCTTTTTAGCTGATGTAGCGCCAAGTGATTCTGGTCTTGAACAGACGTTTGATTTGTGAAGCAAAAACTTGGTTGTCAGTATTCTGTAAGTTCGGATCCTTTTCTAGAATCTCATTTGCAGCACGTGAGGCTTCGTTGAGAATGATGGCATCTTTACCAAGGTTTGCAACTTTCAAACTACAAGTAAGTCCACTTTGTTGAGTCCCTTCTATGTCGCCTGGTCCTCGGAGTTTTAGGTCTGCTTCTGCTATTTCAAATCCGTCATTTGTAGATGTCATTGTTTCAATCCGTTTCCTTGAATCATTGGAAATCTTATAGGATGTCATTAATATACAATAGGATTGGTCTGCGCCACGTCCTACTCTTCCTCGTAGTTGGTGTAGTTGGGAGAGTCCGAATCGCTCAGCACTTTCAATAACCATTATGGAAGCATTGGGGACGTTTACCCCCACTTCAATGACTGTCGTTGCTACTAAAATCTTGGTTTCTGCTGTTGCAAAACGACGCATTTCAGCGTCTTTCTCTGCTGGTTTCAGTTTGCCATGCACCATGCCGGTTTTGTATCCTTTCGGTAGAAAGTAGTTGTTAATTTGTTCGAATCCGGCTTCCAGATCTCGAAAGTCAAATTTTTCAGATTCTGAAATCAACGGATATACTACGTAAGCCTGTCTTCCTTTATCCAACTCTTTTTCGATAAAACGGAAAACATCCAATCGTTTTTTATCATATGTGTGCAAGGTGGTGATAGGCTTGCGTCCCGGAGGTAATTCGTCTATGACAGATACATCCAAATCTCCATAAAGTGTCATAGCTAGAGTTCGTGGTATTGGTGTGGCTGTCATGACCAAGACATGGGGAGGAATGCTGTTTTTTTGCCATAGTTTAGCCCGTTGGGCAACACCAAAGCGATGTTGCTCGTCAATAATGACAAGTCCGATATTTTTGAAAGTAACGACATCTTCTAGTAAGGCATGTGTCCCAATAAGAATCTGTAATGAACCATCCTGTAGTCCTTGATGAATTGTTTCACGTTCTTTTTTTCGGGTAGATCCTGTTAACAAGGCCACAGAGATGCCTAATTCGTGTAGCATGTTGCTGACTGTTTCGTAGTGCTGGGTGGCAAGAATTTCTGTTGGTGCCATGAGGCATGTTTGATAGCAATTATCCAATGCCATTAGCATACACATTATTGCTACCAATGTTTTACCGCTACCGACATCTCCTTGTAACAGTCGGTTCATTTGTTTCCCAGAACCGCAATCTTGTCTGATTTCTTTGATTACACGTTTTTGAGCATTTGTGAGGTCGAAGGGAATGTATTGTTTGTAAAATGTGTTGAAGTAATCACCTATCGTTGTGAATACATGCCCTTTGAAAGCTGTCTTTCGTTTGTATTTTAGTTTCAGTATATTCAGTTGAATGTAGAAAAGCTCTTCGAATTTAAGGCGATAGAGAGCTTTGCGTAACATTTCTGGAGATTCAGGGAAATGAATATTGTATAGAGCTTCGTGTAAGTATAGCAGCTTATACTGTTGAATAAACCACGATGGGAGAGTCTCTGGAATTTTGATTTTAAGAGTTTTGAAGATAGTTGCTTGAATTTTGCTTATAGCCTTAGAATTCAAGAACGCTTTTTTCATTTTTTCAGTTGTCTGGTAGATGGCTTGAAAACCCACCAATAATTGAGAGACCTTTTCAAAGTTGTCTATTTCCGGATGTACAATATTTAATTGGTTGTTGAATAATGAAGGTTGTCCGAAAATCAGATATTCTTGGTTTGCATCCAGTTGATTGGCTAAATATTTAAATCCTTTGAACCAAACCAATTTCAATGAACCGCTGCCGTCATACGCAGTAGCCGTCATCCGCTGACTGCTGCCTGAACCTACTGTTTGCAGGTCACAGATCTTTGCTTTGATTTGAATGTATGGAAGTTGGCTGTTAAGCTCTGAAATTTTATATATTTTACTTCGGTCTATATATTTATAGGGCACATGGTAAAGCATATCTTCATAGCTCTCTATCCCCAGTTCTGCTAATAGTACTGCGGCTTTTTTTTCTCCAACGCCAGGTAGAAACTTGATATTTAAACCGGATAGTTCCAAATCTTTATACAATAACGATTCAAATATACGGTTAATTGTTTAAATTTGCTTTGTTAATAACGATTTTTGCAATGGGGTATCTGAAGGAAAGACTCAAACATGCAATACGCTTTAGACATAAAAGAGGTTATGGTGTGCATTCGCCTTTTATGTTCAATCTGATATTGAATGTGATTCGCGACCGGGGAAAACAGTTTTCTTATCCGGTGGAATTGGAACAGGCTAATATTTTGAATCGAAAGGAACGGAAAGTTTTTCGTCTGTTGGCGCGCTTGATTCGCCATTTGCGTGTTCATAAGATTGTTTGTCTGGGTTTGAATTCTTCTTTATTGGCAAGCTATCTTTCAATGGTATATCAGGAAGCAGATGTCAGTGATGTTCCGGATAGAGTGTCGGATGCTGATTTCGTCTATATCGGACGTCGGACCTTAGTCACTATAAATCTTTTTAATGATGAGGAGTGGATAAAGGATTATCCTAAATATATTGTAATTACAGATATATACAAAGATGCCCGGCATGCTCGTTTATGGCGTCAGTTGAATGAAAAGGCCACGGTTTCGGTAGATATGATGTGGTATGGCCTGCTATTCTTTGACCACAAAATTCAAAAGGGGAAATATCGGTTGATTATTTAATATTTAATGGCTTAATGTATTATGAAAATTTATACAAAAACAGGAGATAAAGGTACGACTTCGTTAGTTGGAGGTCAAAGAGTGCCTAAAAATAGTGCACGTTTGGAAGCATATGGCACTGTTGATGAATTGAATAGTTGCATCGGAATCGTACGTTCATGCAAGTTGAACGCACCATTGGTAGAAGAGTTGGTTGAAATACAACGTCGCTTGTTTGATGTTGGGGGAAATTTAGCGACAGACCCATCCGATTTACATGTAAAAGTATGTATTCGGGAGGAAGATATTATTATGTTGGAGCAGGCTATTGATCGTATGGATGCAGATGTTCCTCCCATGAGAGCATTTGTGTTGCCAGGTGGTGATAGTCAAGCGGTCTCTTTCTGTCATTTGGCTCGGACCATTTGTCGAAGGGCTGAGCGTCGGATTCTTGACTTATCTGCACAATCTGACGTGGACGAGTTGTTGTTGAAATACATCAATCGCTTGTCAGATTATCTTTTCATGCTTTCACGTAAGATTGCTCACGATGAGGGTATTGAAGAAATGAAATGGGAGGCTCGTAAGTAGCCTCTCTGCTAATCTTCCTTCAAAAGGATTAATTTTTCAGGTTTGACATGCAGGCGTGTAGATAGCCATTGATGGAGTTGTTCCGTTTTGGCTTTTTGCGCCTTGTGTTGGTATCGTAAAATTGCAACAGATAGAGTGTCGCTTGTACTTCCTGTTATATGATTGCGTATGATTTGCGATAAGGCAATGCTGCTGATGTCCGGGAAGAGCACCTGTATCTCTGGAACAATCGCTTTGCTTAGCGAATCATAGCTGACATAATTATTCAATTGCTTTTGCAGCCGGATGATTTCTGCTTCTTGTCGCTGAGCCTGCTGGCGGCTTTGTTTGTAGAAATCTTGTAGAACAAGCTTGCTCAGTTCATCTGTTTGTTGCTCCTCTTTATTTCTATTGATTCCCTGTTCAATATGTAATTTGCATCCCTCCAAATGGTAGTGTGCCAATTTCTGATGAAGCATACCGATATAGTCGTCCGGAATTTCTTTTCCAATCAGAGTAACGGCAATGCTGTCTTCGTGGATACTTTTATTGACAATAAATGTGTTGGGGTATTTGATTTCATTGCTGATAAAACGGGCGGCATTGTTTTCAAAAATATTTTTCTTGATCATGATGTAGGTAATGTGTACGCTAGGAACCATCGTAACAATCAATATGGCATAAACGATTTGTTGTACTCGTTTCTCGCGTGCTTTATCTACAAATACTTTCTTTTTAAAGTGCATGAGCTTTACTCCTAGTGTTGTCGCAAAAGCGATGAACACAGAATTTATCATATAAAGATAGAACGCTCCGAAAAAATAGGTAAAGTTTCCGCTGGCAATGCCGAAGCCTGCCGTACAAAGAGGAGGCATAAGGGCAGTCGCAATGGCTACTCCGGGGATGACATTACCTTTTAGCTTTGTACTGGAAGCCACGATTCCGGCCAAACCGCCAAAGAATGCTATCAAGACATCATAAATAGTCGGGGTGGTCCTTGCCAACAGTTCGGAGCGGGCCTCGTTTAGAGGTGAGATTAAAAAATAGAGGGTAGAGGTAAGTATTCCAAAGATAGTGGCAATTGCCAGATTTCTAAAGGCTTTCTTGATGAGTTCAAAATCGTTGATACCAATACCTAATCCAATGCCCATGATGGGACCCATCAAAGGAGAGATTAACATGGCTCCGATAATGACAGCTGTTGAATTAACGTTCAGCCCCAATGAGGCGATAAAAATGGCAAAAATCAACACCCAAAGGTTGCTCCCTCGGAAATTAATACCTTTAAGAATATTTTCAATGGTTTCTGCTTCATTTTCTCTTTCTTCTGAGGGGTCAAAAATACTGTTTAAGTAATTTTTGGCTTGTATGATAATATCTGTTAGTGCCATAATTGATTGGATATAAAATATTATTATGGATTAGATGCGCTTGCGAAAAATACGGTTTAGAATTGGAATTTCGTTTAATGGTAAATCTTTTTTTATTAAATAGACCAGATAAATTGCGAGCAGACCGGTTCGGAATATCAGGCGTAAAATGAGATTGTCGATATTGACCCATGTGCCGATGAAATACAGAATCAATGCCAATCCCGTATATTGGGCAATGGCCTTTAAATCGTAGCTGATAGGATAATATTTCTGACCTATGAGCCATGAAAAGAACATCATGGCAAAATAACATGCAAATGCAGCCCAGGCACAAGCGACATAACCGAACATGGGTACGAATATAATATTGGCAGTCACAATGATTACCAGGCCGATAAGAGAAAAATAAACACCCCATTGTGTCCGGTCTGTCAGTTTATACCATAATGACAAATTGAAAAAAATGCCGGAAAATAATTCTGCCATCATAATAATAGGCACCACTTTTAGGCCTTCAAAATATCGCGGATCTATAAAATAACGGATAATGTCCAAATAGAACATGACACCAAGAAATATCAGCAAATCGACAATGATAAAGTATTTCATAGCCAAAGCGTAAGTTGCCCGTTTGTCTTCGCCTTTGGTACGGGCAAAGATAAAGGGTTCGTAGGCATATCTGAATGCTTGGGTAAACATAATCATGACTACGGCAATTTTTGCGTTGGCACCGTAAATACCTAATTGGTGTGAAGCCTCAGCTGCATCCGGAATCAGGTAGGTGTAAAGAATTTTGTCGAAGTTTTGGTTAAGCATTCCTGCCAGTCCGAGAATCAGCAATGGAAATGAATAATGCAGAATTTGTCGTAGCAGTTGAAATTGAAACTGCCATCTGATGCGGACAATTTCGGGCAGGAGCATCAATAGGATAATGCCGGAGGTCAGTACGTTTGAAACAAGGATGTAGCCAACACCGTAATCCGGATTATAGAACCAGCTAATCCATTCTGTATGGTTAATATGGATTTTGGGACAGACGACTAAAAAGAAAATATTGAAAATAATTGTCAGTCCGATATTTAAAAGTTTTAGAGCAGCAAAGCGCAAAGGCCGTAAACGGTAGCGCAGATAGGCAAAAGGAAGGGCACTGAAAACATCCAATGCAATAATAATGGCGATTAGGGCAACATATTCCGGATGTGCTCCACTTTGAAGCAGATCAGACAACGGAGTTAGGAATCCGAATACCAGTCCGAGAAACAGGGAGGTTGTGATACCCAAAGAGGTCATGCACGTAGCATACACGGTTTGCGGGTCTCCTTTGTCCGGGTCATTGGCAAAACGGAAAAAACCGGTTTCCAATCCATACGTAAGTAAAACCAGCATTAAGCCAATCCAAGCATACAGATTGACAATAATGCCATATTCTTCCGGCATCAGAAGATAGGTATAAAGTGGGGTCAGACACCAGTTCAAGAATTTCCCGATGATGCTGCTCAAGCCGTAAATGGCTGTATCTTTTGCCAAGCTTTTAATTCCTGCCATATCGTTGGATATAGGTAAATTTTGACAAAGATACGAATTTTATTTGTTTTGGGTTATTTTCTGTACCTTTGCGACAGATTTATTATATGAAATGATGGAACCAATGCAGAAGATTAGTAAAGTGGAAGTGCGTAAACTCCACATGGATGACTATGCTCAGCTTGCCCAGTCGTTTACCAGAGTATATGCGGACAAGGATGTGTTTTGGACACACCAGCAAATCAAAAAGTTGATACAGATTTTCCCGGAAGGACAGATCGTGACCGTTGTGAACAATAAGATTGTAGGTTGTGCTCTTTCTATTATTGTCGATTATGATTTAGTGAAAGGTGATCATACGTATGCCAAGGTGACTGGCAATGAAACTTTTTCTACTCATAATCCCAAGGGAAATATTCTTTACGGGATAGAGGTGTTTATTCATCCTGATTACAGAGGATTGCGCTTGGCTCGGCGAATGTATGAATATCGTAAGGAGTTGTGTGAAAAATTAAATCTGAAGGCTATCATGTTCGGAGGACGGATTCCCAATTATTACAAATATTCCGACAAGATGCAGCCTAAGGAATATATTGAAAAGGTGCGTTCGCGTGATATTTATGATCCGGTGCTGACTTTCCAGCTCTCCAATGATTTTCACGTTCGTCGTGTAATGAAGAACTATCTGCCTAATGATGAGGAGTCTCGTCATTGCGCCACTCTTTTGCAGTGGGACAATATATATTATCAGCCTCCCACGGAGAATATCGTTGATAAAAAAACAACGGTACGGGTGGGGATTGTGCAGTGGCAGATGCGTCCCTATAAGACCTTGGATGATGTGTTTGAGCAGGTGGAATTCTTTGTTGATGCAGTTTCCGATTACAAAAGTGATTTTATCCTTTTCCCTGAATATTTCAATGCCCCTTTGATGTCTGAGTTCAACCACTTGGGCGAAGCTCAGAGTATCCGGGCTTTAGCTCAGTATACGGAACAGATACGCGAGCGGTTTATCGATTTGGCTATCAGTTATAATATTAACATCATTACTGGTAGCATGCCTTTGTTGTTGGAGGATGGTACATTATATAATGTCGGATATCTCGTTCGTCGTGATGGAACTTTTGAGCAATACGAAAAGATTCATGTCACTCCGGATGAAATCAAAAGCTGGGGCTTGTCTGGCGGGCATCTTGTGCAGACATTTGATACCGACTGTGCCAAAATAGGAGTGTTGATTTGCTACGATGTAGAGTTCCCCGAATTGTCGCGTATTATGGCAGAACAGGGAATGCAGATTCTTTTTGTGCCGTTCCTGACTGACACACAGAATGCCTATTCCCGTGTAAGAGTGTGTGCTCAGGCACGTGCCATTGAAAATGAATGTTTTGTTGTAATCGCCGGCAGTGTGGGTAACTTGCCGCGTGTGCATAATATGGATATCCAATATGCTCAATCGGGCGTGTTTACGCCGTGTGACTTTGCCTTCCCGACCGATGGTCGCCGTGCAGAGGCTACTCCTAATACGGAAATGATTCTGGTCTCGGATGTTGATCTGGATTTGTTGAATGAGCTACATACTTACGGTAGTGTTCATAACTTATTGGATCGTCGTCACGACCTTTATGAACTGAAATTGAAGAAAGGGAACTCATAATTATCCCTCTCTTCTCTTTTGTTTCTCTCTTACTTAAATATAAGTCATTTTTATCTCAAATATATGACAACTATATCTCAAAGATAACAAATTGTTATCTTTGTCATGTATTTGAGATATTTTTATGGTGATTTTGAGCGAGAGCAAGAAGAAGAGGACCTCTTGAATATGTGTAATGACAGATTGGATGTGTATTCCATATCTCAGGATTTTTCTGTAGTTTTGCCATGCTGATTACTTAATAAAAAATGAACAAACGAAAAGGTGATGATATATCTGAGGATTTATGGTTGAAGCAGTTGTCTGACGGGGATGAAAAAGCATATAAGCGTTTGTTTGATCAATATTATTCTTCTATGGTAATGTTTGCTAGAAGTTTTTTGAAGAATGATGTTTTGGTCGAAGATGTTGTGCAAGATGTGATATATGATTTCTGGATGCAACGCCAATCATTATCTAAAGTGATATCCATAAAGGCATGGCTTTATGCTGCTGTGAGGAATCGTTGTCTGAATGATTTGGAACATGATAAAGTGGTGCGAAAATATCTGGATAAGGTAAAGCTTGTCGATGATGAGTTTATTTTGCAACAAATGATAGAAGAAGAGGTCTATTTATCTTTGAAAAATAGTATAGACGCTTTACCTGGTAAAATCAAAGAGGTATATAAATTAATATTGGTGGGAAAAAATAATAAAGAGATTGCTTTTCTATTAAATCTTTCTGAAGATGCCGTTAAATCCTATCGTAAAAGAGGTAAG
>CAJJNP010000074.1 GCA_905193145.1 uncultured Odoribacter sp.
TCAAAATAAGCCTCTCCTTTCAGAAAGATTCTACGCTCATCGTCTCCAAAGGCAATCGGAAAACGCAACTCCGTCTCAGCATTTAACCAAACATTCGTGCCATCTTCCAATTTCAACTGATACTCGCCACCACGCGGAATTGTCAAGGTATTATATTCCAACTTTTTTTCTCCAATCCTCTTTACACCTGCCTTATATTCAAGCACATTTCCCACATTGCGAATTCTGCTGCTATCCTTGCTTACAAATTGTCCTTCTTCTTGCAAATCCAACTTTTCGCCGGAAGCCAATGTCAACATTGCCTTCGGTGAGCCGGGAACAATCTGCGATTCTACAAGCTCTACTTTTACAGCCTGCTCATTATCTTTTTCTGTCAACAACAACGCCCCTATTCCAACAGCCAACACAACAACTGCTGCATATCCCCAACGTACAATCTGCCGACGAAGCTTTATCATTTTACCTGCTTTTCTTCTTGCACAATTATCCTTCCAAGCATTTTCAACATTTATGCTACTTTTAAAACCGCCTTTATTCTCTGTATAAAAAATCTGCAACCTAGTGTATTCATCTCGGTTCTGCTGATTTTCATCCAACCAAGCTTGCAACACATTTATCTCTTCTGACGATAATTCTTCGCCATGAATTGAAGCAGCTATAATTTCCCAAATTCTATTTTCCATTCCCACTAATTTTGGTTTTCTATTATAATGACACCAAATTCAAAAAATAATGTGACAAAAAATGAGCAAAATGAGCTAGAAAAGTAAATAATTTGCATATTTCTATTTTTTTTGCGAACATTGCAACAGAGTTGTATACACCAAAAGATGAAAGAAGAGCAAATTATTCTAAAAGGATTGCAGCAAGGAAGTGAACAAGCATACAAAGACTTGTTTACAGCCTATTTCTCCGACATGGTGCTTTATGCAAATCACTATATAAAAGATCAAGCAGCAGCAGAAGATATCGTTCAGGATTTTTTTATCACCTTGTGGTTTGAAAAAAAATTTTTCAATATTGAAAGTGGCTTAGAAGGTTACCTCTATCGCTCCCTACACAATACATGCCTGAACCATCTGCGCAATGAACAAAGGAAACAAGAAAAGCTTCTGCACATGCCAATGGAAAAAAACTCTTCCCCAACTCTAACAATTGAATTGGAAGATAAGGAACGTGAATACAAACAACTATACCAAGCTCTACATAAACTCCCGGAACAATGCAAACAAGTGTTCACCCTCTGCTGTCTACAAGATATGAAATACCAGGAAGCCGCCGACTATTTGGGTATCTCTATCAATACCGTACGCACCCAAATGGGAAGAGCTTACAAAATCCTACGCAATTCGTTGGATAGCAAAGCATTTCTTAATCTACTATTCTTGAGATTCTTAAAATAGGTATTGGCGCAATTACCATTTTCTCAAAAATAAACTACCTTTGCACAAATAAATAACAAAAATGAAACTGGTCATATTAACAGGAGCCGGCATGAGTGCGGAAAGCGGCATCAAGACTTTCCGCGACAGCGATGGTCTTTGGGAAAACTACCGCATTGAAGATGTATGTACGCCCGAAGCGCTAGCAAGCAACCCGGAGTTTGTGAATAAGTTTTACAACGAACGTCGCAAACAATTGTATGAAGCACAGCCCAATCCCGGACACAAAGGGTTGGCTGAGTTAGAGCAATATTTCGATGTGCAAATTATCACTCAAAATATCGACGACCTACACGAGCGTGCAGGGAGCCACCATGTATTACATCTGCACGGAGAATTAAAAAAAGTACGTAGCAGCCGGAATCCCGATGCAATCTACGACTTGGACGGCTGGGAACTCAAACCAGGCACCCGTTGCGAAGACGGCTCATTATTACGGCCACATGTCGTATTTTTCGGAGAATCAGTACCCAATATCCAGCCGGCAACAGAAATAGTAAAACAAGCAGATATCTTTGTCATTATCGGGACCTCGCTTGTTGTCTATCCGGCTGCCAGCCTGCTGCATTATGCCCCGGACAATATCCCTGTATTTGTCATTGACCCCAACATCCCTGCAGAAGCACGTCGACGCGGCTTTCACCTCATAGAAAAAGGAGCGTCAGCCGGAGTTGAAGAACTAAAAAAACTATTATTATGGCAAGAGGTAAAAAACCATTATTAGAGAACGTAAAAATTGAAAAGATTGCCGCAGAAGGCAAATCCATCGCATATATTGATGACAAAGTATTGTTTGTGCCTAATACGGTGCCGGGAGACGTTGTAGATGTTCAGGTAACACGGAAAAGGAAAAGCTTCATGGAAGGCTTTGTTACACAAGTACGACAATTGTCCGACTTGCGCACCACACCGGCCTGCTCTCATTTCGGTATATGCGGAGGCTGTAAATGGCAGAATTTACCATACGAAAAACAGCTGGCATTCAAACAGCAGGAAATCATTGACAATTTACAACGAATCGGCAAGGTCGAATTACATGGTATCCGCCCCATTATCGGTTCGGCTCAACAGCTTTATTACCGTAACAAACTGGAATTCACCTTTTCGAGCAAACGCTTTTTGACCCGCGAAGAAATCGGCTCTGATGCAGATATCGAAAGGACACCAGCTCTCGGTTTTCACGTTCCGGGTCTATTTGACAAAGTAGTTGATATTAACCATTGCTATCTACAAGGCGAACCTTCAAATGAGATTCGCAACTTTATCAAGGCACATGCCTTAAAAGAAGGATTGAGTTTTTACAATATCCGCGAACAAAATGGTTTCTTACGAACATTAATCATCCGAACCGCTTCAACCGGAGAAATCATGGTAACCATCGCGTTCGGACACGAAGACGTTACAGCCCGCGAAAGATTACTAAATGCTCTAGTGGAAAAATTTCCACAAATCACCTCGTTAATGTATGTAATCAACGAAAAGCTGAATGATACATTAACAGACCAGGATATTATATGCTATTACGGACGTGACCATATTTTTGAACAGATGGAAGATCTGAAATTCAAAATCGGTCCCAAATCTTTCTACCAAACGAATTCTGAACAAGCATATAATCTATATAGCCAAACCCGTACACTGGCTGGCCTGACAGGAAATGAAATCGTATATGACCTATATACCGGCACAGGAACCATTGCCAACTTTGTCGCACGTAATGCAGCCAAGGTCATCGGAGTGGAATATGTACCGGAAGCCATCGAAGATGCCCGTGTCAACTCATCCATCAATGGCATTACAAATACGGTATTTTATGCAGGAGATATGAAAGACGTACTGAATGCGGAGTTTATTGAACAGCACGGACGTCCTGATATCATCATTACAGACCCTCCTCGCGCCGGTATGCATCCGGATGTTGTTCAGACAATCTTAAATGCAGCACCCAAGCGTATTGTATACGTCAGTTGTAATTCAGCCACTCAAGCACGAGATCTGCAACTTCTTGACGTTGCTTACAAAGTGTGTGCCGTACAGCCAGTGGATATGTTTCCACACACACACCATGTTGAAAATATTGTATTATTGGAAATGAAATAACAAAAGGCGGCATTGATAATGCCGCCTTTCCTTATATTTCCATGCATACTACTGAGCTGTAGATGCAGCTTTTTCTAATTTAAAGCCCAACAACAATCCGTCATAATTACTAATCAATCCCTCCACGGTTGCCCCTGCAGCACTCACCTTGGAGGCCATACGAGTTAATGCTGTCAACACGGACATCAACTTATCTGCATTGAAAAGCAGGCTCATCGATGTTCCTGTCACTGCGACCTGAGCAGTCTGTGTTACCCCCAAACGACTAGTCATCGTAATTGTCTTGGTTTCCGGATTAAATGAATATGTACCTTGAGTAGTTCTTTTTTTCATTGTAAAAGTATAAGTACTGTCCGCATTGAAGGTATAGCTGCAAGCATCCATTCCCAATTTTTTAAACACCTTATCTAGTTCCTCTTCGACTTTTCCGGCAATCGCTTCACCTCCGGCTTTAGCCAACAATTGATCTGCCTTTAAGCTACAATCCGGACTCACATAATTCCAAGTCCCTATCAATGACTGGCTTGTTGTCAGCTTATCACCAATAACATTTTTTGCTACATTACCTAATAATGATTTCCAATCCTGCGACATTGCATTCATCGAAAACACACAACTAAAAAATACGAATAACAAAATACATTTCTTCAACATAACTTCACTAATTAAGGATTTCACGCAAAATTAATAAAGAATCCTACAAAACATAACAAAAAACCCCTTGGAATATATCCAAAGGGCTCTGATGCTTTTCCTGCAAATATCATATTGGAAATTAATAGCAAGATAAATCATAAAAATCATTAACTTTCCGACTTTCCGGCAATTGATTCAAACCATTTGATACAGACTTAACAGTCCACGGAGCAATTGTAAATAATCCACTATCACTCTTCTGCTCTACGTCTGTTGAATTCTTTTTATACTCCTTCCAAAGTAATTTTACGGGAACCGATGTTGCATTGTCTGACAAAATAGAGGTCAAATCAAAAGAAACATTTCCGGCATTCCATACATAATTCTGCCCCCATACACTCTCCCCCGCTGCCGGTTGGTCTTTGTATGCATTATGACGCAATGTCAAATACACGGTATCATTATGGGATTGTACGTCATCCATAACTACATTTATAAAATGCTTTTCCTGTGAATTCTTTTTCACCGGCACAGCAAATTCAACATTCAAATACTTTCCACCAAACCATGCACCAACAACAGTGATCGGATCGTTACCAATACTATCTTGACGATGAGCCTCGTTAGCTGCAATAAAAGATTGCTTTACCGGTTGTTTGGTCAAAACATCCTGATAACCATAAAGACGGACATAATAATTCATATAACCTTCCAACCCTTCAGTATCCCGTACACTCTCGATAATAGAATATCTCACATACATACGGGTGCCCTCTTTAAAATCCTTGCCTTCAATTTTCAATCCCTCTACTGCAATCAATCTGCTACCGTCATCCCTACGAATAGCCCAATCTCCAACTTTATCACCCTCGATTTTCTCCAGGCTACCATAGCTTACCCAAGTATCACCATTCACCACATAATACTCATCATCATCATTATCACATGCCGTAAAAAAAGCTGCCATAATAGACAATAGCACAAACATTTTCAAAATTCCTATTTTCATCGTTGCTTTCAATTTAAATTACATTGATAAGATGAAAGTTTCCGCACAAAGTTGCGTCAAAAATGATACATATAACATATTTTTGCAAAAAAAACGCAAACATGCTACAGAATATTCTTTTAGTCGGTTTAGGCTCCATGGCAGGAGGAGTAGCCCGGTATCTCTTATCGATGTGGATTAAACAAATATTGCCCTCACTCTTTCCATGGGGAACATTTATTGTCAACATGTCCGGCTGTCTGCTTATCGGACTACTCAGCGGATGGCTTTCCAGTCAACCATTACTTCCAATTCACCACAGATTGCTTTTTATTATAGGTTTTTGTGGCAGCTTTACGACATTTTCCACCTTTACAATGGATAATTTAAACCTGTTAACAACCAAAACCTATGGATTATTTTTCTTAAACACCAGCGCCAGTATTGTCTTAGGATTACTATGTACTGCCATCGGTTTTTGGCTGACACGACGTTAATATCAAAACATTTGTTAATTTTGTATCTGACAGTAAATGCTGGCACTTTAGTTGCTACTATAAAATAAAACTAATAATAACATAATGGACTTTGAACTGATTGATAAAACTGCTGACACACAATTTAAAGAACTTGAACGAAGAATCTGGCGTTTACAAAGCGGAGGAACAATTGATAGCCTTAAAACAATAGGAGCTGAAACCAGCCATCAAATTGGAGCTAGCTTTGTTTCGTTGAAACAATTAGCAACACGCTACACCCCCAATGAACAATTGGCTAAACTACTATGGAATACAGGAAAACGCGAACAACAAATCATAGCTTGTTTTCTTTTACCCACGGACATAAATAAAGAAAAAATTACGCAATTGTTTCATAATTGTTTAAATATGGAAGTTGCAGGTTATCTCGGTTCTGTTTATCTATATAAACATCCTCATTTAGTGGAGCTAGCCGAGGAACTTCTTAGCTCAGGACTTGCCTTGCAACAAGTAGCAAGTCTTACCGCATTGGCAAAACATCTCATTATAAACAAAAAAAACAGTCTTTTCAGCAAGGAATACTTTGCCGAAATTCTTAACAGAGAATATAATGACAAATTTGTACGCCTAACTGCCGAACGCTATCGTTTTAATCTCTAATTAATGTTAAACGCAAGCTATTAAATACGACAAAGCTATTTTAATCTGAAATCTTTGCTACCTTTGTCAGTATAATTACAGAAAAAAAGTATTAATAGATAATTTCATAAATTTACTACTATGTCAAAATTAGATTTAAGCAAGTATGGTATTACGGATGTGAAAGAAATTCTTCACAATCCATCTTACGATGTATTATATGCTGATGAGACCAAAGCTGGTCTGGAAGGCTACGAAAAAGGTCAAGTTACAGAATTAGGTGCAGTGAACGTAATGACAGGTATTTATACCGGACGCTCTCCTAAAGACAAATTCTTCGTAATGAACGAGGCAAGCAAGGATACCGTATGGTGGACATCTGACGAATACAAAAACGACAACAAACCTTGTACCGAAGAAGCATGGGCAGACTTAAAAGCAAAAGCGGTAAAAGAATTAAGCGGTAAACGTCTGTATGTTGTCGACACATTCTGCGGTGCAAATGCTGCTACACGCTTGAAAGTTCGCTTTATCATGGAAGTTGCATGGCAGGCTCACTTTGTAACCAACATGTTTATCCGCCCAACAGCTGAAGAGTTAGCAAACTATGGAGAACCCGATTTCGTATCATTCAACGCAGCTAAAGCAAAAGTTGACAACTACAAAGAATTGGGATTAAACTCAGAGACAGCAACTGTATTCAACTTAAAAACCAACGAACAGGTAATCCTGAATACTTGGTATGGTGGTGAAATGAAAAAAGGTATTTTCTCCATCATGAACTACCTGAATCCGTTGCGTGGCATTGCCTCTATGCACTGTTCTGCTAACACTAATATGGAAGGTACAGACTCTGCCATTTTCTTCGGATTGTCAGGAACTGGTAAAACAACATTATCAACTGACCCGAAACGTAAGTTGATTGGTGACGATGAACATGGTTGGGATGACGAAGGAGTATTCAACTATGAAGGTGGTTGCTACGCAAAAGTTATCAACTTGGACAAAGAAAGCGAACCGGATATCTATAATGCCATCAAACGCGATGCTTTATTAGAGAATGTAACAGTTGATGCAAATGGTAAAATTGATTTTACAGATAAGAGCGTAACCGAAAATACCCGTGTTTCTTATCCTATTTACCATATTGAAAACATTGTAAAACCTATTTCTAAAGGACCGCATGCTCACCAAGTAATCTTCTTGTCAGCAGACGCATTTGGAGTATTGCCTCCAGTATCTATTTTAACTCCTGAGCAAGCTCAATATTACTTCTTGTCTGGATTTACTGCAAAATTAGCAGGAACAGAACGTGGTATCACAGAGCCTACACCGACCTTCTCTGCTTGTTTCGGAGCAGCATTCTTAAGTTTGCACCCGACAAAATATGCAGAAGAATTGGTTAAGAAAATGGAGAAAGTAGGTGCTAAAGCTTACTTGGTTAATACCGGTTGGAACGGAACAGGAAAACGTATTTCTATTAAAGATACACGTGGTATCATTGATGCTATCCTGGATGGTTCTATTGATAAAGCACCGACCAAAAACATTCCTTTCTTCGATTTCAAAGTTCCAACAGAATTACCGGGAGTTGATCCGAAGATTCTTGACCCACGCGACACTTATGATTGCGCTTGCAAATGGGAAGAGAAAGCAAAAGATTTGGCAGGCCGTTTCATCAAGAACTTCGACAAGTTTACAGGAAACGAAGCTGGCAAAGCATTGGTTGAAGCAGGACCGAAACTCTAATTATAAAACCTTCCGAATAATCGGAAGGTTTTTTTGTGCAATAATAAATCCGAGTAGAAATCTACTCGGATTTATTTATTATACTAAAAGAAATACTATCCAAAGTATCCTTTCATTATACCCCGTTTGCTGTTACGCACAAACAGTATAATTTCATCACGCTCTTTCGATGCCGGCATTTCTGCTTCTATTCTTTCTATAGCATCAGAGAAATTCAAACCAGACTGGTAAAGGATACGATAAATATCCTGAATTTCATTGATTTTCTCGTTAGAGAACTCACGACGGCGCAAACCAATAGAATTTACACCTGCATAAGACAAAGGAAGGCGTCCTGCTTTTACATAGGGAGGAACATCTTTACCAATAAGCGATCCACCCTGAATCATGGCATGTTTACCGATATGCACAAACTGGTGTACTGCAGTCATACCTCCTAGAATAGCAAAATCCTCAACAACAACCTCTCCTGCTAACTGGCATGCATTTGTGATGATGCAATTATTGCCAATCGAACAGTCATGAGCAATATGTGCATACGCCATAATCAAACAGTTGCTACCAACTTCTGTTATTCCTCTCGCAACTGTACCTCTATTCACAGTGGCACATTCACGAATAGTCGTATTATCACCAATCTTAACAATTGATTTCTCACCTCTAAATTTCAAATCCTGTGGCACAGCGGAAATCACCGCTCCTGGAAAAATCTTACAATTTTTACCAATATGTGCACCTTCCATAATAGTTACATTCGATCCAATGCGCGTACCTTCCTCAATCACCACATTTTTATCAATCGTTACAAAAGGTTCAATCACTACATTATCAGCAATTTGCGCTTCTGGATGAACATAGGCTAACGGTTGTTTCATTCGTTTTTTATTTAATGAATAACTAAGTGTGTCTGAATAAATTCAGTTTGCAAATATAAGTATTAGTTTTTTGTTTTTGCGACTTGAGCCATAAATTCTCCTTCGCATACTAATTTTTTACCTACATAGGCATATCCTTTCATCTGAACAATACCACGTTTGATAGGTGCTGTCGTAACCAGTTTAAATACCAAAGTATCTCCAGGAACAACTTTATTACGGAATTTCACGCCATCAATCTTCATGAAGTAGGTAGAATAATTCTCCGGATCAGGAACACTATTCAAAACCAAAATACCTCCACATTGCGACATTGCTTCTACCATTAAGACACCAGGCATCACCGGTTCTTCAGGGAAGTGTCCAACAAAATGAGGCTCATTCATTGTAACATTTTTACATCCGACAACCATGTTGTCTGTCAATCGGAAAATCTTATCAACTAACAAGAATGGAGGACGGTGCGGAAGCAATGAACGGATTTTATTAATATCCATCAATGGAGTTTCTGTTATAACGTCCAAATCTGCAGGATAAGCATCTTCACGTTCTTCGGCTACAATTTCCTTGTAAAGCATTTTCACCATAGAAGCATTAGCTTTATGTCCCGGACGTTCTGCAATTACACGTCCTTTTATAAAACGTCCACACAATGCAAGATCTCCTATTACATCCAACATTTTGTGACGGGCAGGCTCATTATCAAAATATAATTCAAGATTATTGAGGATGCCCTCTTTCACCTGAATATTATCATAACCGAACAACTTAGCTAAATGATCTATTTCACTCTGCTCCATTTTACGATCGACAATGACTATAGCATTGCTCAAATCCCCACCTTTAATCAATCCACTAGCCAACAAAGCCTCAGCATCACGCAAAAATACAAAAGTACGAGAAGGGGCTACTTCTTTGGCGAAATCCGTCTGACCTTCAACATAAGATGCATACTGCATTGTAAGATAAGGTGAATCATACGCAACGACTGTATTTACGGCATATTCAGAATCCGGAACCACTGTTATACGAGTTTTTCCATCTTCACTGCAAAATTCCATCCGTTTTTTTACTGTAAAATAGCGACGTTCAGCCTCTTGTTCCTGTAATCCTATTTTTTCAATCGCTTCGATATAATAGCGGGCACTTCCATCCAATATCGGGAATTCATCGCCATTCAATTCAATACGGCAATTATCAATACCGCAACCATACAACGCAGCCATTGCATGCTCCAGAGTCATCACCCGTGCCCCATCTTTCTGTAGGCAACTGGCACGATCTGCAAATTCAACATATTTTGCTAAAGCCGGAATCTCCGGAGCTCCTTCCAAATCGGTACGTACAATTACATAACCTGTGTTCACCTCTGCCGGTTTAAATACTGCACATACTTCTTTTCCTGTATGCAGTCCCTTTCCGCTCAAAGTAAACTCACCATTCAGTGTCTTCTGTTTTACTGTCATTATTGTTTTGCCTTTATTGTTTGTATTTCTTTTTCCAAATCACGCAACTGTCCGTATAATTCCGGTAATTTACGGAATAACACATAACATTTACGATATTTTCCCACCTCAAAGGCAGGAGCTCCCATAAACACAGAACCCGCAGCAATATCATTGGATACCCCACTCTGTGCTGCCAACATGGTATGATCTTCGATTTTCAAATGACCGGCAATTCCTACCTGACCTCCAAACATACAATGAGCGCCTACTTTTGTTGTTCCCGCAACACCACATTGAGCTGCCATTACGGTATTTTCACCTACCACCACATTGTGTGCAATCTGCACCAAATTATCCAATTTCACTCCTTTCTGAATTCGAGTAGAACCCATTGTTGCACGGTCAATACAAGTATTTCCACCGATTTCCACGTAATCTTCTATAACTACATTACCGACCTGTGCCACTTTATTATAATCCTCTCCTGCAGGAGCAAATCCAAAGCCATCAGCTCCAATCACTGTACCGGCATGAATGGTGCAATTATTGCCAATAACACAACCGTAATACACCTTTACTCCTGCGTATAACGTTGTGTTATCTCCTATCCTCACACCTTCGCCAATATATACTTGGGGATAAATTTTTACATTATTGCCAATTTTAGCCCCTTTACCAATATAGGCAAAGGCTCCAATATAGGGATTTTCACCCATCTGCACTCCATCAGCTATGAATGAAGGCTGCTCAATGCCTTGCGGTTTGGGTTTTATCATCTCTTCGTACATCCGCAACAAAGCAGCTATCGCCTCGTAGGCAGAGGGTACACGAATCATCGTACACGGCACAGGCTGTGACGGCACAAAACTATTATTTACTAACACTACTGATGCTCCTGTAGTGTAAATATAATGCTCATATTTCGGATTAGCCAAGAAAGCCAATGTTTCCGGCTTTCCTTCTTCAATCTTGGAAACGTTTCTTACCAGCACCTCTCCATCTCCCTCTACCGTACCTTGTAAAAGTGCTGCAATATCTTTTGCTTTAAATTCCATGGTATCAAAAATTTCGGCAAATTTAAACTTTTTATTTTGAAACATGAAAATATTACGAAGATGTTTCGGTTTTCTTCCAAAGAAAACGAAGGTGTCTCTAATCAAGACACCTTCATTAGAAATGGTAAAACCCATTCCAAGCTTTAGTTTAGCTCACAAAACACTCACATTAAAAACAATCGGTTAAACCCTACTGCTTAACGATTCAAAATTACCATATTATTTTTACCAAACATTATACTTTTTGGTATTTTTATCTATTAATTTCATCTATTTCCGACACCATCGAATCACCCCTAACGCTTCGGAGCTTCACCCACACCTATAACAGGACCGCTAATCTTTTGAAACCGATCTTCCGGAAATTCTTTTCTAAGGACAATATAAGAACTATCCAGAAGACCCAGTCTTATTTCATAATCCGTGCCGGTTTTCAATTTTTCATTGTCACGCCGTGTTACCCAAGTCATATATTCATAAATGTTTTCAGACACCCTCACATCTGCACCGCATGACACACCCAGACATAGAGTATCGCCACTGATATATCGGGTCTTCATCAAACGCCGGTTCCCCTTTCCCAAAGGTACAGATACATGCAATTCTAATATTTCATGCACATTTTTCCCGGGTATCTGAATAAACACAGAATCTTTATAAAAATCTCTCCAACCGGCTGCACGCTTATCCGAATTGTTACAAGATGCCATAGCAATTACAGCCCAGAAACAAATAATCAGTTGACTAACTTTCATAACCCATTAATTAAAATCCTTTACAACTTAAAAAAATCACGATTCGACCTCATCTACATTTACACAACCAATATTACGAAAAATAAATTAAAAAACAAACACTTACACACAAATTCAACATCCCAATTCACAATTTCTCTTATCCAACAAAAGGAGTAAACCTTTTTAAACAAAAGCAGCAAGCAGAACAATGAGAATTTCTCCCTCATCCCTCTTATTCTGTACCCTCTTCCCTCCCTATCAAATATATGTTATCTATATATCAAATATAAGATAAACATAAAACAAATATAACAATCTGTTATCTTTGATATATACTTGTCAAGTGTTTGAGTTGAAAATACAGGAGACTTTAGCAAAAGGAAAAAGATACCAGTCCTTTTCCAATATATGGCATCGTAAAGCCTGCAGACAGTCCCCACAGAATGTTTGCAAATGAAATTGTAGAATTGGCATATTTTCCGTACATTTGACTGCGAATATAAAAATGAAAATACCAAGATATGGCAACAATAAAATCATCAGAATTAATAACCAATCCGGATGGAAGTATTTTTCACCTCCATCTGCATCCGGAAGATTTGGCAAAAGACATTATTCTCGTTGGAGATCCCGGACGGGTTGAAATGATTGCATCACATTTTGACACAATTGAGTTGAAGAAAAGCAATCGGGAGTTTTGCACCATCACCGGTCGTTACAAAGGCCATCGCATTTCTGTCGTATCAACGGGGATCGGTCCCGACAATATTGACATTGTCGTTAACGAGCTTGATGCTCTTGCAAATATTGACTTAAAAACAAAAGAAATACGTTCTGAACACCGTAAACTGAATCTGGTGCGTATCGGAACGTCAGGGTCTGTTCAAGCAGACATACCGGTTGACTCATTCGTTATTTCGGAAAAAAGCATCGGATGCGATGGAGTGCTCCGTTTTTATGCAAACAATGAAAGCATATGCGATGAAAAATTTGAGGATGCCTTCATCGAACACTGTCAATGGACTCCACAAGCTGCACGTCCTTATGTTGTAACTTCTGCTCCGGAATTAGTAGCACGCCTACACGATAGCCAACATACTTTCAAAGGAGTAACATTAACTGCTGTCGGTTTCTATGGGCCACAAGGACGTGTACTACGTCTTCCGCTAGCCATGCCGAATATCAATGACCGAATCACAGCTTTCCGCTACAATGAGTATAAAGTGACCAACTATGAAATGGAAAGTGCCGCCATCACAGGACTCGCCAATCTGTTAGGTCACCATGCAGCAACAATATGCCTGATAATCGCCAACCGCATGACCGGAGATGCCTCGTCAGATTATCACGGATATATGAAAAAACTTGTCAGCTACGTATTAGAAAGACTATCAACAAACACAACATTATAAAGCCAAATACTATAAAAAATGATACAAAGAATACAATCCATTTTTCTATTATGCACAGCCATCATTGCCGGCTTGATGTTTTTCATGCCTGCAGCTACCATTGTCGTTCCCGGAGAAGGAGTATATGAATTTTACTCCAGTTCCGTTAAAATGCTAGGTAATCAACCGGAGCATTATATGGCAACAAATTGGACATCTCTAATACTAAACATTTTGATAATTGCATTGGCAATTGTAACCATTTTTGCCCGCAAGCCTAAAGAGAAAAGCGTAAAACCGAGTCTGCTGTTACAACTTCGTCTATGCTTTGTAAACATTGTATTCATGTTGGGCATGATTATTTTAATGTGGTCACAAATAAGAAGTGTTGCCAATGACATTCAGGCAGAATGGAATGTAAATACAGGTTTTATTTTCCCGGTTGTAGGAATTGTCCTGACGTGGCTGGCTATTAGGGGAATTATAAAAGATATCACCTTGTTAAAGTCATACGACCGTGTGCGTTAAAAACATAGAGAAACAACATGAAATATTTT
>CAJJNP010000075.1 GCA_905193145.1 uncultured Odoribacter sp.
ATGCTCTTTCGAATGGAGCTGCTGACGGTGGGAAACTGGCTGTGCAGGTAGCCGGAAGGTTGTTGGTGTTTGTGGTATTCATTGCTTTTGCTAGTTATTTGTTTACCAAATTCGGTAGCCTTACCGGCATCAATGAGTGGATTGCAGAGGTAACAGACGGTCGGAATACGGAATTGAGCCTGCAATTTATGTTGGGGTATGCCATTTCGCCTTTGATGTGGTTGATTGGTATTGCTCCGCAGGATATTGTATATGCGGGTAGTTTGTTAGGGCAGAAGGTGATTATGACGGAGTTTATCGGTTACGTGGATTTGGCAAATTTGAAGAGTATAGGTGCTTTTGCTGAGACGAAGTCGATTATTATGTGTACTTATTTCTTGTGTGGTTTTGCCAATTTTGCTTCTATAGGTATTCAGATAGGAGGTATCGGTGGCTTGACTCCCAAGAACAAGCCTTTATTGGCTCAGTTTGGTATGCGAGCTTTGTTGGCAGGAACGTTAGCTTCGTTACTTTCAGCCACTGTTGTCGGTATGATTATAGGATAGGAGGATTAAAAGAGTGAACGTGTTTGTGGACAAGGAGGAATTCATAAAACACTTGCAGCAACATGATCAGAAAGCTTTTAAACAGTTTTTCTATAATTGGCATGCACCCTAAAAGTTGGACGTTAAATTAAATTTGATTATTCAACTCTCTATAGTAGTGAGCTCGGTATTGTGCCGAGCTCCTTTCTTTTAATTAAGTTTTTATTTTTTGTACTCATATTTTATATACTAGATGTAAGTGATTGATTGTCTTGCTATTTGTGGAATATGTGTAGCGTTTCTTTTTATAGGAAGAATATATGTGATTTAAAGATTTATCATATCTTTGCAGAAAAGGGTAGAAAATGGATGCAACGATGCAAGACAAAGCAGAATATATAGTTATTCTTATAAATGAATTTGCCAAACACTATGCTTTGACAGATGTGCAAGCGTATAGGTATTTGAATCGTTATAAGGCAATTGATTTTATTGAAAGTCAGTATGAGGTAGCACATACGCAAAGTTTTGAAGACATCGTACAAAGTATGGCAGATTATTGTCGTCGCCGGGGAGGGGCTATCCAATGAAATTATACCATGGTACAAATATGGATTTTGATGTGATAGATTTTTTGGGACAGAATTGGCAATTGAACATTTGGTAAAGGTATGAGTGATATAGAATATATGAATGAGTGCATGGCCCAGGATTTAGTAGTTATGTTGATGGAAGAACAAGGTTTTTCATTGCACGATGCTTTGGATTGCCTTTACAATTCAGAGATCTACGCAAAATTAAAAGATAGCAGAGCAGGCTTTTGTAGAATGTCCCCATTCTCCTTTACGGATGGCATACGTGGCGATGAAACTGGGGATGGTGGCTAGCATAATCCAAATGAAGAAGGTTTGGTAGCTGGTCATTTCTTGTATCCAGCCGGATATCATGCCCGGGAGCATCATGCCCAATGCCATGAAACCGGTGCAGATGGCATAGTGGGCGGTTTGCTGTTTGCCGGCACTGAACAGCATCATGAAATAGGTGAGGGAGGTGAATCCGAAGCCGTAGCCCAGTTGTTCGATGGTGACACAAGTGGATATCCAATATGGATTTTCGGGACGTACGAAAGCAAGGTATAGGTAAACGAGGTTAGGGAGATTCATGGCACAGGTCATAAACCACAGGCTTGAAAGGAAGCCTTTACGGGCAATATAAATACCTCCGATGATGCCTCCGATGGTAAGGGCTACTACGCCTACTGTGCCATAGATGACGCCTACAGTGGATGTGGAGAGGCCTAGACCGCCTTGTTCGGCTGGGTCTAGTAGGAAGGGTGAGGTTATTTTTACTAATTGAGATTCTGCAAATCGGTAGAAGAGTATGAAGAAAAGCGCAGGAATAATTCCTTTCTTTTGGAAAAATGAAAGGAAGGTTTCGAAAAATTCATGGAATATTTGACGGATATTCTTCGGTTGTGCAGATTCAGATATTGTATCACATATAGGATGTGGCAACAGAAAGTGGTGGTAGATAAATAGTAGAGTGAAAAGCGCCGTTGTGAGGTAGAAGACGATGGACCAGGCTTGTGGAATGGCTTCCTGGACCGGTTGTGTTGAACTGTAATATTTTTCTAAAAAGCCGGCAAGCATGACAATTCCTCCTTGACCGGCAATGATTGCCAGACGGTAGAAGGTGTTGCGGATTCCGACGAAATAGGCTTGGTCTTTTTCTTGGAGGGCAAGCATGTAGAAACCATCGGCGGCAATATCGTGTGTGGCAGAGCTGAAGGCTAGAATCCAAAGAAAAGCAAGACAATAACGGATGGGGTCGGGGCCATTAAGGGTCAAGGCTATACCTCCCAGACCGGCTCCGATGAGGAGTTGCATGGAGACAATCCACCAACGTTTCGTCTTTAGCAGGTCGATGAATGGACTCCAAAGGGGTTTGATTACCCAAGGAAGATAGAGACCACTGGTGTAGAGCGCAATATCTGTATTGGACATGCCCATGCGTTTGAACATGATGACAGCCACCGTCATAACAATGACGTAAGGTAAGCCTTCTGCAAAATATAGGGTGGGTATCCAACTCCAGGCTTTGGTGTGTTGTTTGTCCATTATTCGTAGATTTTGGTGATTTTACTTCCTTTAAAATAGTGTTGCAGTATTTCGCGATAATTATAGCCTTGGGCACCCATGACAGCTGCTCCAATCTGGCATAGCCCGACTCCATGTCCCCAGCCGGCACCATGGAGAATGAAGTTGTCTCCATCTTTGTCTATGACAAAAGCAGAACTGTAAAGATGGGTGGGAGAGAGTGCTTTGCGGATAACGAGTTCTTTGCCAATGGTCAGAGTTCTTTTGCTGCCAATGATTTTCAGACGGATGAGACGTCCGGAGACTCCTCTTTCGATGGGAATGAGCTCGGTGACAAGCCCTACGTCTATGCCCAGTTTTTCTTGTATTAAACGGGTTGCTTCTGCTTGTGAAATGGTTTCTTGCCAACGGTAGAAGTGAGAGGTTTCTAAATCATAGTCATTCAATACTTCTGATAGTATTTGTGTATCGTGAGTATTGCAGAATGCCGGAGGTGTGGAGAGTATCCAGGCTCGGGCTGCTTTTTCTGTCGATAGATCCGGAATGGTGGTTTGTGGGTTTGTATCTTGGGTGGTATCGAGGTATGGGTGAGGTACCGGTTCCCAAGTGTTTTCAAAACGTTCGGTAATACCTCCGCAGCATTTGGAAAAACGGGCATCGCAGATTTCATCGTTGTAGGTGAGAACTTCTCCGCGAGTGGCAGCCATGGCTTCTCGTACGGTTGGGGTATACGCTTTGCTGATACCTTGATAACGTTGACAATGATCGTCAGCACATACATCGAAGTGCTGGTGGTCTTCTCTATCATACCATCGTATGTATTCATCGGTTGTCTGTTGGCAGGAGCAATAATTGTCTTTGGCTTTTACAGATTTTGCTTTTTGCGCCAATAACCAGCTGCGGGATATAACGGCATGTGCTTTTAGTAGTTCCAAACCGGATGTTGCTTTCATTTCTGAAGAGATGACACTGAGCAGATATTCTTCCAATGGGAGGCAGTTGATGGCAGTCAGGTGGCTGTTTTCGTCAATGATGCGAAGAGAGCCTTTGAATTTTTGGTCTTCTTGTCGTTCCCAATGGAATTGGATGCCAATGGTGACATCTAGTAGATCGAAGTTGCTGTTAGTATAATCTTCGGGCTGAAATTGTAGCGGAAGGGTTACATACTCTTCGTTATTTTGTTGTTTTAAAAGGTATTGTTTATTCTGACGACAGATTATGTACTCGCCTTGGTAGCTCTTCCCATTATATAAATAACGGCCATTGAGGCGGAAACGGATGATGGGAGCGAATAGTATGCCGACTTCTATATGAGGGATTTCCATGTTTGTATTGTTTATAAGCTTAGTTTTTGTTTAAGGTGAAAAATGATTGCTTCCAGTTCGGTGGTATTGATGCTTACCTGATTGAATAGGTCTGTCAATAATTCCGGCGTGTAGCGTTCATAATCTTCTTTGCGTGGCGCAATGATAAGACCAGCCATGTCTACACATCCGGGACTGAACATGATTTGTTTGTTACCTTCTAAAAAGAATTGCCGGGGACGCCAGCATTTCCTTGGGAATATAGCAACGGTCCATTGGAAGTCAGAATACCAGGACAAAAGATTGAATCTTGGTTCTTGTTCGTACGTAATGACTTGGCCGATGGCAGTTTGAAGCCGGTCGAACAGATGCTGAAGATGTTCTTTGTGTGGGGATTGTAAAATAAATACTTCCCGTATGTAGTTTTTCAGCCGGTAGAGCGTAATATGGTTGTTTTGTGTAATTATTTCCTGTAATTGTTTGTTGGTTGTGTCTTGTTCTAGTGGCATGATGTGGCGTGGGACTATTTGAAAATGAAAATGATCCGGTGCGGAAGCGCCACTTGCCGGTCCGTTATAAAATACTGTATACGCAGGGAATGTTCGGGCTATATCCAATAAATCTGTAAAACGCCCAGCGATCAGTTGCGGGGTGTGTTCGTTGGAAGGAACTGTAAAATGCTCATGGAAAATGGGATACGGATTGATGTATATATTGTATTTTTCTCCATATGGTATCCCTTTTTGTTCCTCAGGCATGTGTGAGGGACAGAGGAAACAGTTTCTTTTTCGAAGCGTGGTTTGGTCGATTTTGGCATTGGTGGAAATGATGCGTGCCGGATTGTATTGTACGCGCATTTGAATATGCGGGAAAGGAATGTCCCTGCAGATCACTTGTTCGAGTGCTTGAAAATTGTTACGAACTAGAGGGAACTCTTGTATCTGCCTGTTGTATAGAGCTGTTAAATCTTTATTTCCCATATTGTTTTATTTCTTTCATTCGAGCGGATAATTCAATGCTTCGTAATGTGTCTTTATAGGTGTTGTAGGTGTTTAGTTTATTGATTTCCAAGGAAGCATCAGAGTTGCCATCCCAACGGCGGCACAAGTAAAGCGGTTGGTAAATACGTCCGATACGGTAGTGGCGTGATATGGCAAGCCCTACAGCATAATCTTCTCCGTAGCTGACATTCGGGAATTTGATTGTTCGTATCAGTGGGGTGTAAAAAGCCCGGGGAGCTCCCAGTCCGTTGATGCGGAGCGCATTGTTTCGTCCATTATCTGGAGTCCATTCGCGATGGTCTATGAGGCCTGGAGGTATTTCCTCCAAAGCAAAATTGACCATTTGGTAACTGCCGATGAGCATGGCGCATTGCTGTTGGTAGAAGTTGTCAATAATGGTTTGTAAGGTATGTGGGGTGTTGTATAGGTCGTCACTGTCCAATTGGACGGCAAAACGACCGCAGTGAGGGGATTGTATGGCTTCGTTCCAGCAACCGCCTATACCGAGAAGTGTGGATGTGGGGTACAAATGTACCACTTGGGGATGTTCTTTTACCAGGTTGTGTATGATTTCAGTTGTTCCATCATTGGAATGATTGTCAACAACGATGATATTATAGGGGAAATCAGTCTGTTGTTGTAGGGCAGAGCGGATTGCATCTGCAATTGTCTTGGCACGATTACGGACTGGAATGATAATAGAGGCTTCAACAGGAAAAGTGCCTTTGTTTAAATCAATATCTTGGAAAACAGGGGGCAGCCATCCTCCTATGGCTTTTAAATGTTCTGTGCAGGCTGCTTCCATTTCGAGTTGTACTTCCCGGTTTTTCGGATTGACATAGTCAAATTGTTTTTCTCCCGATTTACGGGAATCGGCATCTTCTATTGTGTATAAACATTCGGGAAGATGGATGATTTCGCCTTGGCGGGAAAGGTGTAGACGAAGAGCATAGAGTGCTGCATATTGGTAGTCTGTACTCAGATTGTCGATGGCTTGTAAAAATGCAGAGGTGCGAATGAGCCATAGAGGTCCGAAGTCGAAGTCATCGCGTAAGCTTCCTTTTTGATAATTTATAGTGGGGTGTGTGAACCTTTTGTCATCTTGTTGTGTATAATAATCGCTGTATAGCATGACTGCCTGACTGTCACAAGCAACTTGTTGCATCCGTTCGAGTGTATTTGGCGAAAGTTGGAGTTGTGTAGTCCCGGAATATAGAAAGAAAAATTCGGAATGAATCTGTTTTTTAAGTTCATACAGTTCTGAAGTCCTGCAGTAGGGGCGGATATGAAATATTGTTTTTAAATCCATAGTGATTGTTTTTTGTTCAAAACTATAAAAAATACGGGTTCAAAACTAATATTAGTCAGACAATAGTTGGAACAGGCATTTGCTGACTGTGTCATAGTCAAAGCCTCTGCCTACTGCAAAGCGGGTGAGTTTGGCCTTTAGTTTGTATGGATCTTGTTCTGTAAGTGTGCGGTATTTGTGTTGTAGAAGTTCCATACAATGCTCTGTATAATTGTCTGTCGGGATGATAGACAAAGCGTCGTCAATGATGTCTTGTGAAATTCCTTTTTGGCGCAGCATCATGGTGATTTTCTGTTTGCCCCAATGGTTGAAGTGGAATTTGTCTTCGGTATAAATGCGGGCAAATCGTTCGTCATCAATGAATTTGTGTTCAAATAGGAATGACATGATCTTTTTAATGTCCTCTTCTTGTATTTCCCATTTGATTAATTTTTGTCGGGCATCCTTACTGCAAATTTCTTTTTTACTACATTGTCCGGCAAGAATATTTAGTGCTTGTTCCGGTTTCATTATTTGGAGGCTTTAATCATTCTTTCTTTTTCGAAAAAGTCTTTTCTCAGCTCAATATTTTTATAACCTTTTTGAGCCAGTAGGTCGACGGTTTCTTTACCGAAAGCTTCATTGATTTCAAAGAAAAGAAGACCTCCGGGTTTCAAGTGATGCTGTCCGAATTCTGCAATGGTGCGATAAAATAGCAGAGGATCTGTATCATTGACAAATAAGGCCCTTGCCGGCTCATACTCAAGAACGTTTTTATGCATCTCTTTCTTTTCACATTCCCTGATATAGGGAGGGTTACTGACAATGATGTCAAAAGAATTCCACTTATAGTTGTCGTAATGTAGAATGTCTCTTGCCATAAAGGTTACGTCAGTCTGATTGATAAGGGCATTTTCTTGAGCTGTTTCCAGGGTATCTTGGGCGATGTCGATGGCACAGACAACAGCCTGGGGGCAAAGATGTGCTATGCTGACTGCTATACATCCGCTACCGGTGCCGATATCTAAGACATGCATGCCTGAACAGGTGTTTCCTGTAACCCATCTTACCAGTTCTTCGGTTTCCGGACGAGGAATCAGTGTACTGCGATTGACTTTGAACTGCAGACCGGCAAATGTGGTTTCTCCCAAGATATATTGGAGAGGTTCATTTTGTTGTAACCGTTGTATAATGGAATGAAATTTATTTACAAAGCTTTCGTCTAAAGTTTCGTTTTTTTTGATATGGATATCTATATTTGTAAAATGTAAAACATCCATGTATATAATACCGCAGATGCTTTGAATTTCATGCTCCGGGTATGAATCTTTTAGAGCTTGCCGGGCGTATTGTGATAAATGAAAAATAGTATTCATAACACAAAGATAGGATTTAAAAACTGATTTCATGTCATGATGTGGTTACAAATCATCATATATGTTTGCGTTGCACTTTATTTTTTGACGCTGATAAGTGTGATTTTCAATGTAATTCTTGAAAATCGCAATCCTGTGCGTACTTTGGCATGGATTGTTGTTATGGTGGCAATTCCTTTGGCCGGTTTTTTGTTTTATTTCTATTTTGGGGTGAATTACAGAAAAATCAAAATGTTTTCGCGCAAAGGTTTGGGGGATATGAAGTGGTTGCAATATATGAGCGAAGACCAGAAGCAGTTGATTAAGAAGTCTGAATTTCTGCAGCGGCGAGATACCGTAGCTGTACGTAAGTTGATGACTCTGTTGTTGAATAATAGTAAAGCTTTACTTACCCGATATAATCAGGTGGAGGTGTTGGACAATGGTGTAGAGACTTTTCCGGCTTTATTCAAGGCATTGGGACAGGCTAAAAAATTTATCCATTTGGAGTATTATATTATGGATGAAGGACGCTTATTGACGGAACTGAAAAATATTTTGCTTGCCAAGGCTGCCGAGGGTGTGGAAATTCGTATTATTTATGATGATGTCGGTTCGTGGAGTTTGTCGAAGGGGTTTGTTCGTGAACTGCGGACTGCCGGTATTCAGATTTATCCTTTTTTGCCTGTACGTTTCCGGCAATTTGCCAGGAAAGCGAATTATCGTAATCATCGTAAAATTGCTGTTATTGACGGGGTTGTTGGCTTTGTTGGTGGGTTGAATATTGCTGACAGATATGTAGATGGAGTGCCGGGAATCGGTGTTTGGCGTGATACCCATTTGAAAGTGATAGGAGAAGCAGTCACTTCTTTGCAGGTGATATTTCTGATTGATTGGTATTTCGTACGACAGGAGTTGTTGTTGAATAAGGATGAGTATCTGCCTTATGTGCAGGCCGACAGTAATGTTGTGGTGCAGACGGTGACTTCGGGGCCGGATAGTGATTGGGCTTCGATTCAACAGTCGTATTTTACATTGATTAATATGGCCAAACGGTATGTTTTTATTTCAACACCTTATTTCATGCCGGGTGAGACAACTTTAAATTCTTTGAAGACAGCTGCAATGAGTGGTGTAGATGTCAGAATTTTATTGCCTCATAAGTCAGATTCAAAACTTACGTATTGGTGTACGCGTTCGTATATTGAGGAGCTGTTGGAGGCTGGGGTGAAAATATATTGGTACAAAAAGGGCATTAATCATTGTAAGGTGATTATTACCGATGGTATTGTGGCAAGTGTTGGGTCTGCTAATATGGATATTCGTAGTTTTGAGCAGAATTTTGAAGTGAATATGATAATATATGATCGGGAAGTTGTTAAAAAATTAGCGACTGATTTTGCTAATGATTTAAAAGATAGTGTAGAAAGTACGATTCAGCATTGGAAATTTCGGCATAAGCGAGAGCGTGTCTATGAATCGATGGCACGTTTGTTTGCTCCATTATTGTAAAAGTATAAATTGTTGTATATAAAATGTTTAGCAAGGAAATTGCAGTAGTATTGAATGGAGAAGCCTGTGGTGTTAAAGACTTTGAAATTACAGAAATCAGTGTGGATAGCCGTTCTTTGGTAAATCCGGAAACGGCTTTATTTTTTGCGTTGAAGGGAATAAATCATGACGGACATGATTATGTTACAGCTTTGTATGGACGCGGGGTGAGAAATTTTGTTGTCGGTGAGTATCGTTCGGAGTTCGAGAAGTTGGCTGAGGCTAATTTTTTTGAAGTTCCGGATGTGAAAAAGGCTTTGCAGACATTGGCATGTTGGTATCGCCAACAGCTGGATGCCGATATTGTAGGGGTGGCAGGCAGCAATGGAAAGACTATTGTGAAGGAATGGATTTACCAGATGCTTTCAGAAGAGCCGGATATTTATAGGAGTCCTCGTAGTTATAATTCTCAAATAGGAGTCCCCCTATCTTTATTAGGAATACCCAAAACTACCCGTTTGGCTGTTATTGAGGCGGGAATTTCTCAGCCGGGCGAGATGGTGAAATTGCAGCAGATGATTCAGCCCCGTGTTGGTATATTTACGCATTTGGGAGATGCTCATGGTGAGAATTTTAAATCGCGGGAAGCTAAGTTGGAAGAAAAAGCCCGGCTATTTGCTGATTGTGAGGTTGTTATTGGGCAGACTGGTGCTTCTTTGGATTATATTATGAGCGTAGCTGGTTTTGCTGCTAAGCGGATAGCCTGGGGTGAAACTGAGGATGTCGAGGTGCGTATATGTGAGAATGTGCCTGATGTTTGTGGGCGGCGCGTAACTTTGAAATGGAAGGAGGATTATTGTACGTTTCACATCCCATTTGCTGACGAAGCTTCGTATGAAAATTGTATGAATGCGGTTTGTCTGCTTTTATGGAAAGGTAAGGAATTGGGGTATATTGTTTCTCGTGTGGAACAATTGCAGCCGATTGCTATGCGAATGGAGATAAAGGATGGTATTAATCATTGTGTATTGATTAATGACTATTATAATTCAGATGCAGCATCCTTTCAATTAGCCCTGAAGACCCTGACGATGCAGGATGCCGGACGTGGGAAGGTTGTGATACTTTCTGATTTTGTAGATGTGGGGGCTGATGAATGCGGACTTTATCGGGAGGTGGCTGGATTGTTGAAAAAAGCTGATGTGACGGTATTTATAGGGATTGGTGAGAACGTCAGACGTTATAAAGATTATTTCCAATTGCCAGAATGTCGTTTTTATCAGGATACGGATAGCTTCCTGCATCAGGAAAAAAGAGAATCGTTCAAGAATCAGGTTATTCTGATAAAAGGGGCTCGTAAGTTTCGGTTTGAATATATTGCCGGTTTCCTTCAGAAGCAATCGCATTCTACCGTTTTGGAGGTTGATATGGATGCAATGGTCTATAATTTGAATCATTTTCGTTCTCTTTTGCCTCAGCAGACAATGATAGCTGTTATGGTAAAAGCGTTTTCTTATGGTAGTGGTTCGGTGGAGGTTGCTAACTTGTTGCAGTATCAAGGGGTCAATTATTTAATGGTTGCTTTTGCTGATGAAGGAGTAGAGTTGCGTGCTGCAGGCATTACGATTCCTATCGGAGTGATGAATCCAGAGCCGGAAGCTTTTGATAATATGATAGAATTTGGTCTTGAGCCGGAAATATATTCGTTGGATTTGCTAAAGGCTTTTGATAATGCATTAATTAAACATGGTATAGAAAAATATCCGGTGCATCTGAAATTAAATACCGGGATGAATCGGTCGGGTTTGGATGTAGGAGACCTTACGGCGTTATTGGAATTTTTTCAGGCGAAACGGCATGTGATAATACGTTCGATGTTTTCACATCTGGCTGGTAGTGATGAGGAAAAGCATGATGATTACACTCAGTGGCAAATTGATAATTTTGTGAGCATGACAGAAGAAGTGCAATCTCATTTTGATTATCATATTTTGCGGCATATACTGAATTCGGCCGGTATTGAACGTTTTAGCCGTTATGCATTTGATATGGTGAGATTGGGGATTGGTTTGCATGGGATTAGTGCAGATGGTGCTTCGTTACGTCCGGTCAGTTCATTTAAGACTTATATTGCCTCTGTGAGGGAGGTTAAAGCCGAGCAAACGGTAGGCTATGGTCGTAAAGGTGTATTAAAGCGCGATTCTCGTATTGCTGTAATTCCAGTCGGGTATGCAGATGGTTTGAACCGACATTTAAGTTGTGGAGTAGGGGAAGTGATGGTGTGTGGCAAGCGAGCCCCGATTGTTGGGAATATTTGTATGGATGCCTGTATGATTGATGTTACGGATACATCGGCGCAAGTGGGGGATGAAGTGGAAATTTTCGGAAAACATATTCCCGTGACAGAGTTATCCGATAAGTTGCAAACCATACCTTATGAAGTTTTGACTGCCGTCTCACATCGGGTGAAACGGGTCTATTTTAAGGAATAGTAAAAAAGCGCTATGTACAGTAGCGCTTTTTATTTTTATTGTACTTTGTTTTGAGGAGTTCCTTGTAGCCACATTTCAATATTGCGAATAACAATGCCCAACCGAATGGCAAATGCTTCATGAGTAGCGTATCCTAAGTGTGGAAGCATTAATAAATTAGGAGCATTGAAAAGTTCTAAATCGGCAGGGAGTGGCGGTTCTTGATCATATACGTCAAGGGCAGCACCTGCAATTTGTTCCTTTTTCAACGCTTCGTATAGTGCGTGTTGATTGACAATAGGACCTCGTGCTGTGTTGATTAATATGGCGTGTGGTTGCATTAATGCAAATTCATTTGTATCAATGAAGTTTCGAGTTTCTTCATTGGAAGGTATATGTACGGAAATGATATCCGATTGTTTTAAAAGAGTTTGTTTGTCTACTTGCGTGACATTTTCAATTTGTTTTTCGTGTCTATTATAGGCCAATACTTTACATCCGAAGGCATTGGCTAATTGTGCTACTCGTTGTCCTATGGCACCTAGTCCTATAATGCCGATTGTTTTTCCGCATAATTCGCAACCCAAAAATCCTTTTCGGTCACTTGAAATACGTGTAATGGCATCTCCTCCGACGATTTTGCGATATAGAGAGATAATCATACCGATTGTTAATTCTGCGACAGCCTGTGTTGAGTAGCCGGCTGCATTGCAGACTAAAATCCCGCGTTTTTGGCATTCTTTCAAGTCAATGTGATCAACGCCGGTGAAGGCCACTGATAGCATTTTCAACTTTGGGCAATGTTCAAAAAAATGTTTTCTTAATGGGATATTGCTAATGACAACAATATCTGCATCTTTTGCCCGTTCAATTAATATATCTTCATTTTCTTGACGGTCAGGATAAAAAATTACCTCGTGTCCCTGTTTTTTTAAGTTTGCAACTGCTGCGTTGAATTTGCACTCACATATTCCTAATGGTTCGACAAATACAATATTCATATTTCAGTAAAGCTATTAATTTTTGAAGAATGATAATATTGTCATAAGATGACCGCCCTAAGTTAGAGAATGTTTTCTTTATATGAAAAATAACTTTTCTCTTTTTTTTTACTAATTTTGTTGCCCCATAAAAATGGGAGGCTAGGTCGTATTTCTAATTTAAACTATCATGACATTATCCGAGAGGCACCATAAGATATTGGAGTTGCTGAAAATTAATGGGACGGTTGCTGTGAATGAGTTGTCGAAACTTCTGGATGTTTCATCTGTGACAATTCGTAAGGATTTGGGAATTTTGGAAAAGAAGAAATTGCTTTACCGTTCGCATGGAGGTGCTATTCAAATTGATCCATATATTGGAAATCGGCACGTCTTGGAGAAAGCAAAGCATTTTCCAGAAGAGAAAAAACGTATAGGTTTGAAAGCTGCAGAATTACTACAACCTAATGATGCTATTATTATAGCCTCAGGAACAACGGTATTGGCTTTTGCTCAGTGTATAGCTCCTGATGCACGTCTGACTGTGATTACGTCTGCGATGAATGTTTCTATGGAGTTGATTAATCATCACCAGGTGGAAGTTATTCAGTTGGGGGGAGTTGTTCGGCATACATCTAGTTCGGTTGTTGGGGATTATGCAGAAAAGATGTTGGCTAATTTTTCCTGTAGCAAGCTTTTTCTCGGAGTGGATGGAATTGATTTGGCGTATGGATTGACAACAACTAATTCAATGGAGGCAAGTATTAATAGAGTTATGATAGAAGCTGCTCAGAAAACAATAGTTTTGACTGATTCTTCTAAATTTGGGCGTCGGGGCTTTGGTAAAATATGTAACTTAGATGTTGTTGATCAAATTATTACAGATGCAGGAGTGTCTCCTAAAGTGGTGAAGGGCTTGGAGGATATGGGTATAAAGGTTTCTATTGTGTGAAAAAAACGAATATTTTTTCACTAAAATATTTGTGGAAAGAAAAAAATACTCTATCTTTGCACTCGCAAAAAACAAAAGAGTTCATCTTTATAATTTAAAAATGCGAAAATAGCTCAGTTGGTAGAGCACGACCTTGCCAAGGTCGGGGTCGCGGGTTCGAGTCCCGTTTTTCGCTCTTTCTCTACGGAGGATGCTCGAATGGTGGAATCGGTAGACACGCGGGACTTAAAATCCCGTGGCCATTGCGGCTGTGCGGGTTCAAGTCCCGCTTCGAGTACATGAAAAGACGCTAATTGCTTGTTTGTGAGTGGTTGGCGTCTTTTGCTTTTAATCTATGTGTCACAAAAATGTCATCTCATTTTTTTTTATATATTTATTTCTTATTTTTAGAGATCCGAAATGTTGTAGAAACTTTTATTTCAGTATTCAGATTGTGTGATGTTGTTGTGGTGAAGTCGGTTGCAATTTATATATTTGTGGTCTTAAAAGTATTTGGATGATGGCTAATAAAAAGAAGAAAGTTGCGGGTTCTTATTTTGTTTCAACGCTGAGTATTGCTTTGGTGTTGGT
>CAJJNP010000076.1 GCA_905193145.1 uncultured Odoribacter sp.
CTAATATTGGCTGTATGGGTTGAGTCTAGATTGATTGTAAATATTGTATCTGTAGTACTTAGAAATGTTGAATAATTATTTGTTTCTCCTTTAATGTGAATACTGATATCGGTTTTGGGATTAGTGGTGCAGGATGTTATAATTAATAAGAGGCCTGCTAAATAATGTATTTTATTCATAGGAAAAATAATTTTGGGTGTTATTTCGGTGCACAGCATAAAATATTTGCTGTGCATCGAAAGTGTGATGTTTTAAATACCTTCAAGTGCGTCAAATGTTTTTGCCGTTTCGGGGTTTGACGGACGTGTAGCATTGGCCTGAATGATTTTTCCTTCACGATCTAATAGAATGAAGCGTGGAATTCCTTTTATCATGTAGAAATCCATAAACGCTCTGTCTCCACCATTGTGTAGCTGAATGCCTCCTAGTTTTTCTTCTTTTACCATCTTTTCCCAATCAGCTTTGTTTTGGTCGCAAGAGATGCTGACAAAATGGATGTTTTTGTTTTTATATTGGTGTTCAAGTTTTTGCAGGTGAGGAAGTTCTCCACGGCAAGGTCCACACCAAGTGGCCCAACAGTCAATATATACATATTTACCAGACAAATCTTTTAAGCTTACTTCTTTACCATTGATATCTAAATATTTGAAATCGATAGAAGGCTGTCCTTTGGCTACTTTTGCCCATTTTTCACACAATGCTTTGAAATCAGCTTTTTTCTTTGGATCTGTTACTTTGTTGTCATAAATCGTAGAAAATTCAGAGAGATTGTCAATTCCGTTTCTGCCAACGTACGCTTTGACAAAGTAGTCTACTGTAAAATCTGCAATTTCTGGTGCCTTGAAGTCATTTTGGATGATGTCTAATTGATTTTTTAGTAATTCTAAGGAATTTGAAGCTTTTGTGCGTCTTGACATTACTTCTATATATCCGATTACAGCGCTCTTGTATTCTTGAATATGGATTAACTCCGGCTCTTCAGATACAGAGCTTTTAAGAGTGTTGTATAATTCATCAGACGGTTTGTAATCAGGTTGTTTACCATAATATGGGTGGTAGGCAACGTATGTTGAAATGGAGGAATAAAGAGAATAGTGGATTTTCTTTTTCTCTATTTTTACAAATGCAGCATCAAAGTTTTCTTTTTCAAGGTTTCCAATCAATTGTGCTTCTTTGTTGGCTAAGGCCTCTATGAATGCTTTTTCATCCAATTCCAATGCAGGCGTATTGTCTTTGGCAACGTCTCCGTTCAAATAACTGTTTGTAGCGGCTCCTTCACCTTTAAATATAGGAGTAATTTTGCGACCTTTTGTATTTATGTCGATATCAAAGTTTTTTCCAGGCTCGATGTATAAAGGTAAATGCATACGGCCTAATTGTAAGGTTGCATAGTCTGCTTGTAAATTTGTTGCCAATTGTAAGATAGCAGAATTTGTGGAATCGAGACTTACAGAGTAAATAGAGTCTTTTGTGTTTAATGTAATAGGAATTTCATTGACTCTTTCCCCCTCCATGTGGATGCTTACAGTGGTCTTGGGAGCTGTTGTGCAAGCTGTTGCAGCTACCATAAGACCTGCTAGATAATAAAGTTTTTTCATATGTATTTTTTTTAATTTTAATGTTGCAATTTACTTTGATTTGCGGATTATCTTTGTGTCGTTAGTATGCTTTAACCTTTATTTAACCTGATGGTATGGAGTTTTTTTGCATCTTTGAAAAAAAGAAATCAATGGAATATTTAAATGAATGAATATGGATAAAAATGAAGCTTTAAAATATCATGAATCGGGGCGTCCCGGTAAAATTGAGGTTATTCCTTCGAAACCTTATAGCACTCAGCATGATTTGTCGTTGGCTTATTCTCCAGGTGTAGCGCAACCATGTTTGGAAATTGAAAAAAATCCAGGTGATGCTTATCGCTATACTGCAAAAAGTAATTTAGTGGCAGTGATTTCGAATGGAACTGCGGTGCTTGGCTTGGGAGATATCGGGGCTTTGGCAGGGAAGCCTGTAATGGAGGGTAAGGGATTATTGTTTAAAATATTTGCTGATATAGATGTGTTCGATATAGAGGTGAATACGAAAAATGTTGATGAGTTTGTTCGTACCGTAAAGATGATTTCTCCAACTTTTGGTGGAATTAATCTGGAGGATATTAAGGCTCCTGAATGTTTTGAAATTGAACGTAGATTGAAGGAGGAGCTGGATATACCTGTGATGCATGATGATCAGCATGGAACAGCTATTATTTCGGGGGCAGGTCTGTTGAACGCTTTAGAGTTGAATGGTAAGAATATAGGAGAAGTAAGAGTTGTTGTGAATGGTGCCGGAGCCGCAGCGATTTCTTGTGCCCGATTTTATAGAAGTCTGGGTGTAAAGCGTGAGTATATTTTAATGTGTGATAGTAAGGGCGTTATTTATGAGGGGCGTGCAGGATTGAATGCTGAAAAAATGGAATTTGCTGTGCCAACAGAAGCTAGAACTTTGGTGGAAGCGTTGAGAGGTGCTGATGTCTTTTTGGGATTGTCTGTGGCTGATATTTTGACCGAAGAAATGGTGCAGAGTATGGCAAAGGATCCCATTGTATTTGCTTTGGCTAATCCGAATCCGGAAATTAGCTATGAGAGGGCGATGCATTCTCGTCCGGATATTATTTTTGCGACAGGACGGTCAGATTACCCTAATCAGATAAATAATGTATTGGGTTTTCCATACATTTTCCGAGGGGCATTGGATGTACAGGCTAGTGGAATCAATGAAGAGATGAAGTTGGCAGCTGCCCGTGCAATTGCGGATTTGACCAAACAGCCAGTTCCCGAAAGTGTGAAGATGGCCTATCATGATCCGGCGATTTCGTTTGATAGAAATTATATTATTCCAAAAGCACTGGACAATCGTTTGATTAGTTGTGTGGCTCCTGCTGTTGCGAAAGCTGCAATTGAATCTGGAGTGGCTCGTCGGGTGATTGAAGATTGGGATGCTTATCGCGAAAGTTTGGAGAAGCGTGTTAGTCATGATAATGGATTAATGCGCTTGATGACGCATAAGGCGAAAGCGAATCCGAAGCGTGTGGTGTTTGCAGAAGGGGAAAATCTACAGGTATTGCAAGCGGTGCAGGAATTGACAGCCGAGCATATAGCTTATCCTATTTTAGTAGGCAATACGGCTGTTATTCAAGATAAAATAGCTCGTAATAAGTTGACAATTCAAAATCTCACGATTTTTGATCCGGTTGTGGAAGCAGATACAATAGGACGATATACTGAGCATTATTATGAAAAAATGCAGCGCCTAGGTGTATCTAAGAGTAAGGCTGTCTTGAAAATGCAAGATCCTAATTATGTCGGTTTGATGATGTTGGAGTGTGGCGATGCAGATGGTTTTATTTCAGGTGTGAATTCTCCATATAAAGAAGTGTTTGAAAAAGCCAAAGAGGTGGTTGGTTTGCAACCATGTTGCAAATATGCTGCCGGTATGCATATTGCTACAACAAAACGTGGAACTTATTTCTTGGCAGATACTACAGTAAATAGCCATCCTTCAGCAGAAACTTTGGAGTATGTAACTGTTTTGACCCATGATGCTGTAAAACGTTTTGATATTGATCCTGTGATAGCTTTGACTTCTTATTCGAATTTTGGGGAATATCGTTTAGGAAGTCCGGCTCAGATTCAAGAATGTATCACTCAGTTGCATAATAAGTATCCTGAAATTTTAGTGGATGGAGAAATGCATGCTTCTATGGCTTTTGATAAAGAATTGAGACAAAGGGAGTATCCGTTTTCAATATTAGGAGATCGTGATGTGAATACAATTATTTTCCCGAATTTGAGTTCTGGTAGTGTTGGCTTGAGTATGTTGCAGGAATTGGGTAGTCATGAGATCATCGGACCGATTCTGCTGGGTATGAATAAACCTGTACATATTCTTCAGATGGGATGTCAGGTAAGAGATATTGTACACATGGCAACGCTGGCCGTTTCTGATGCTCAGAAGGAAAGAAGAGATATGTGTAGAATCTAGTTGAACTAAAAAGGCAACCGGTTAGGTTGCCTTTTTTATTTATTTTACTGGAATTTTTTCAATCCTACGTTGATGACGTCCTCCCTCAAATTCTGTGGTTAGAAAACGTTCAACGATATCTTGGGCATCTTCATAAGGAATAAACCGAGCAGGAAGACAACATACATTAGCATCGTTATGCAGACGAGCCAGCCATGCGATTTCAACAGTCCAACAAAGAGCTCCACGAATACCCTGGTGTTTGTTAACCGTCATATTGATGCCATTACCGCTTCCACAAAGGGCAATCCCTTTGTTAAATTCTCCTGATTCAACAGCTGCAGCCATAGGATGTGCAGTGTCAGGATAGTCCATACTTTCGGCAGAATGTGTTCCGAAATCTTTAACTTCATGTCCTTTGGTGCGAAGGTATTCCACCAATTTTTCCTTGAATTCGTAACCTGCATGGTCACATGCGATAGCTATTTTCATGGTTTAAGATTTGAGCAATTAATTTTGTTTGATGACACAAAGGTATAGTTTTATCTGTATAACATTCAAGCTATGGATATTTTTTTATTTTTCTGTTGGATTTTGTTTTGTTGTACTGTCTTCAATTTCGATATAAATATACGGCGGATTGGGGGTGGAAGTTGGCGAATGTAGTTGTAGAGTAGGGTAATCTTTGTCAATTTTCAATTGTTGTGAAACTTTTGGGACTTCCTTTCCCTTCTGTTCACAGGCACAAATCATAATATAGATGACAAGTGTCAGCATACATGCTATAAATAGTCTCATAATTCTAAAATTTAATGGGTTAAAAGTATATGTACGTAAATACGAGTAATGGGTTACTTTTGTATCTTTGCACTTGCTATGAAAGAGAAGAATTTAAATACAATAATAGATCTGCTAGAGCGTAGCTGTAGCAAATTCCCGGATAATGTATATTTGTGGGAGAAAAGAGATGGAAAATACCAGCCCTCTACTTATTCTGAAGTGAAGCAACAAGTAATGTATGTGGCAGCAGGGATGATGGCGGTTGGACTTGAGAAAGGCGACCGTGTAGCGTTGTTAAGTGAAGGATGTAATGCTTGGGTGTATGGCGAATTAGGTTTACTTTATGCTGGTGGTACGAATGTGCCTTTGAGTATTAAGTTGACTCCGAAGGAAGTAGTTTTTCGAGTGAATCATTCTGGTGCTCGTTATTTGATTGTTTCTGATTTTTATGTGAATACGATTCGTCAAATTGAAGATGAATTGACGAGTATCGAGAAGATATTTGTTATTCGTCCTTCGCATGTTGTTGAAGGAAAATATGTGTCTTTCGATCAATTATTGTCTAGTGGAAAAGTATGGATGGAAAAGCATCCGGGCGAAGTAGAGAAAAGGGCTTCATCTGTTGAGATGGATGATTTGGCTAATATTTCTTACACATCGGGGACAACTGCAGAGCCGAAAGGGATTATGTTGACTCACGGAAATTATGTCAGCAATGTTTTGCAATCCGACTCTTTGATACAGGTGCCTGAGTATTTCAAGGTTCTGCTGTTTTTACCGTGGGATCATAGTTTTGCTCATACTGTTGGAATTTATTCTTTTATGTATAATGGAGCTTCGTTGGCTTCTGTCGATTTTGGCCGTTCGCCCATGGAATATTTGAGGAATATTCCATTGAATATGAAAGAAGTAAAGCCACATTTATTATTAAGTGTGCCGGCTTTAGCTAAGAATTTCAAGAAGAATATAGAGGCTGGCATACAATTGAAAGGGAAATTTGTCCAATGGCTATATAATAAGGGATTGAAAGTTGCATATCGTTACTATGGTACGGGGAATCATGAGGGAAAAGGAATGCGTATAGTGTTATATCCTTTGGTTAAATTAGTAGATATACTTGTATTTAAGAAAATACGGGATGTATTTGGAGGTAATCTTCGCTTTTTTATAGGAGGAGGAGCTTTATTGGATATTGAACTACAGCGTTATTTTTGTGCTTTAGGTGTACCCATGTTGCAAGGGTATGGACTTTCAGAAGCTTCGCCGGTAATTAGTTCTAATAGACCGCAGTTACACCATTTCGGCTCTTCTGGACAGATTGTGCGACCGATGGATTTGAAAATATGTGATGATAGTGGGAATGAGTTACCACGCGGTGAAAAAGGAGAGATTGTTATACGTGGTGGTAATGTCATGAAAGGGTATTGGAAAAATCCGACGTCAACAGCAGAAAGTTTGCGTGATGGTTGGCTTTATACTGGTGATATGGGCTATGTAAATGAGGAGGGGCTTTTATATGTATTGGGACGGTTTAAGTCTTTATTAATAGCAAGCGATGGAGAAAAGTATAGTCCGGAAGGTATTGAGGAGGCAATTATGGAACTATCGCCTTCTATTGACTATTGTGTACTTTATAATAATCAATCTTCTTATACAGCAGGCTTGATTGTACCTAATAAGGCTGCATTGAGAGAGTATGTATTGAAGCAGCATGTTACTCCGGAGTCTGTTGAAGGATATAAATTGATGTTGGATAAAATTTATGGTGAGATATTGCGTTTTAGAAAAGGAGGAGAATTTGAAGGGATGTTTCCAGAACGTTGGTTGCCAGCTGTTATTACTATTTTGCCAGAGACATTGTGTGAAGCGAACGGAACAGTCAATTCGACAGCAAAGGTTGTTCGGCATAAAGTTTATGAATATTTCAAGGAGGAGATAGATTTTGTGTATACTCCAGAGGGGAAAGATGTAAGGAATCCTCGTAATACACAAAATATTAAACAATTTTTAACTGGGAACACAATTCGTTAGTACTTAAATAAATAAAGTTATGCGCAGAAAAACGAATATCGTAAAAATAGGGAATATTGTATTGTCATCAGAAGAACCGATTATGATACAATCGATGTTGAATACCTCGACAATGGATACAGAGGCTTGTGTGGAGCAGGCAATTCGTATTATTGAAGCAGGCGGACAGTTGGTGAGAATTACTGCTCCTGGGGTGAAGGAGGCTGAGAATTTGCGTTATATTCATAAAGCATTGCGCGAAAGAGGATATAATACTCCTTTGTCTGCGGATATACATTTTACTCCAGATGCAGCCTTGATCGCTGCTAAGTATGTTGAGAAGGTTCGTATTAATCCTGGAAATTTCATAGATAAACGTGCTACTTTTAAACAACTGAATTATACCGAAGAAGAATATGCGCAGGAGTTGGAGATATTGCGAAAGAAGTTTACTGAATTTTTGAATGTATGTAGTCAGTATGGTACAGCTGTGCGTATCGGGACCAATCATGGTTCACTGTCTGATCGTATTATGAGCCGTTATGGCGATACGCCGGAGGGTATGGTTGAATCGACCATGGAATATTTGAGGGTATGTAAGGCTATTCAATTTGATAATGTGGTAATTTCTTTAAAATCCAGTGATTGTAGGGTGATGGTTGATGCTGTTCGTTTATTAGTACGCGAAATGAAAAATGAGGGCATGTCTTATCCTTTACATTTAGGAGTCACAGAGGCTGGAGAAGGTGAAGATGGGAGAATTCGTTCAGCTGTGGGAATTGGTACTTTATTGAATGAAGGAATTGGTGATACAATCAGAGTGTCTTTAACGGAAGCTCCTGAAGCAGAAATACCTGTAGCCGTTTCATTGGTGGATATTTGTAGTAATCCTAAATTTGAATGTAGTGGAGATCGATTAAAAGGTTGTTGTACTCGTCCGATATTGGTGGCGGATTTGTCTGGAATTGATGTTTTTGATGAGGAAGTTAGTCGACAACTTGATTTTTCTGTTGATCAATTTAATGATCCTGTGTCGGGTATCCGTTTGAAAGGAGGAGTGAAGGCTCCGGAATTGTTATATACAGAAACCTTGGGACCGGAACTGACGAAGTTACCGGTGGAAACTAAAATATTAGTGCCGCTTCATTTATTGGATATGGCACATGTTTACAATCGGAATGCTGTGCCATTATGTAGTGTTGAAGAATATTTGGCAGGCCCTGAATTGCCAGATGAGATGCCTGTATATATTGAAATCAGAAGTGTTGAAGAGTTGGATGAAACATTCGTGTTCAAATTGAGAAAGGATCAGCAAGCTATTTTGGTGTTATCGTTGGGTATAGATTATCATGAGTATCGAGAGATGTTTCATCAGCTGGATTATTGGGGCTTGAGTAATCAGGTATTGGTGCGTTTGGTATTAAATGGAAAGGATTGTGAGCGGTTAAGTTTACAGGCGGCAGCACAAATCGGAGGTTTGTTTCTGGATCGTTTGCCGGCTGGTTTGTGGATTTATACTCCGGAGATTGAGGGCATGGCTTTTTCTCTTGCATTGTCTCGAAATATATTGCAGTCGGCAGGAGTGCGGCGTTATAAAGCCGAATTTGTCAGTTGTCCGGGATGTGGACGTACATTGTATGATTTGCAAGGAGCAGTAGCAAAAGTGAAAGCTGCATTTGCCCATTTGGATAATTTGAAGATTGCTATTATGGGATGTGTTGTGAATGGTCCAGGGGAGATGGGTGATGCTGATTATGGTTATGTAGGGGCAGGTAATGGAAAAGTGAATCTTTATAAAGGGCGTCAGATGGTCCGCACAGCTATTCCTGAAGAAGAGGCTATTGATGCTTTACGAGAATTGATAGAAGGTGAATAATAAAATATTAGATCATGTCATTACAAAATCCGTTGTCGTTAGGAACGGAAGATATTCGTAAATTGCTAATTCGTTATGCCGTTCCTGCGATTGTGGCAATGACGGCGGCATCGTTATACAATATGATGGATAGCATCTTTATTGGTCATGGTGTTGGTCCATTGGCAATAGCCGGTTTGGCTGTTACATTTCCTTTTATTAATCTGGCTGCAGCATTTGGCGCCTTGGTTGGTGTTGGTGCATCGACACTGGTATCTGTAAAAATGGGACAAAAAGATTTACAAAGTGCTGAAGCTGTGTTGGGTAATGTTGTTGTAATGAATTTGGTGATAGGCCTACTATTTATGAGTGTATGTCTTATCTTCTTAGATCCTATCTTGATTTTTTTTGGAGCTAGTGCTGATACTTTGCCATATGCACGTGATTATATGAAAGTGATATTGTATGGAAATTTGATTACGCATATTTATATGGGATTAAATGAGGTGATGCGTGCTTCAGGATATCCTCAGCGTGCAATGGCTGCGACACTCTTTGCTGTGATCATCAATGGTATTTTTAATGCTTTGTTTATTTTTGTCCTTGATATGGGTATTATGGGTGCGGCTCTAGGAACGATATGTGCCCAGTTCATGGCTTTGATTGGGGTGATGTGTCATTTTTTTCACAAAAAAAGTTATATACGTTTCCAACATGGAATTTTTCGGTTGAAAATGAGCATTGTTGGATCGATGTTGGCGATAGGATTATCACCCTTTTTAATGAATGTGTGTTCATGTCTAATTGTGATGTTGGTAAATAACGGATTAAAAAACTATGGCGGAGATATGTATATCGGGGCGTATGGTATTGTAAACCGGATTGTTTTTTTGTTCATTATGATTGTTATGGGATTTAATCAAGGAATGCAACCAATTGCCGGCTATAATTATGGAGCAAGGCAGGTAGAGCGTGTAGTCAAGGTGCTAAAATATACAATTTTGTGTGGAGTATCTGTCACTTCTTTGGGGTTCTTGATTTGTCAGTTGTTTCCACATGCGATTATTTCTTTGTTTACAACAGATACAGAGTTGATAAATATTGCCGTACATGGAATGCGATTAATTTTATTGTTATTGCCTTTTGTCGGTTTGCAGATGGTGTCTACTAGTTTTTTTCAATCAGTAGGAATGGCGGGAAAGGCAATTTTCTTGTCTTTGACTCGTCAGTTACTATATTTATTGCCTTGTTTGTTAATTTTACCTGCGTTGTATGGAACTGATGGTGTATGGCTTAGCTTTCCTATTGCAGATGGGTTAGCTGTTTTGACATCAAGCTCTATGTTATGGTGGCAATTGAAGAAATTTAGGCAGCATGGAATTGTATAATGGAAAAGATTATATAGTTTTGCGTAAAATGATTATAAATATCCAGATATGGAAAAAAATAAAACAATCATCACAATTGGTCGTCAATTAGGAAGTGGAGGACGTACCATCGGTAAAAAACTAGCAGAACGTTTAGGTATTGCTTATTATGATCGTGAATTGATTAATTTAGCTTCTAAGGAGAGTGGGATATGTGGTGAGTTTTTTGAAAAGGCAGACGAGAAAACCTCCGGTGGTTTATTAAAGGCATTTGCAATGGGTTTTTCTATGAATAGTGCAATTTTTCAAAATAACGATTATCTTTCGAATGAGTCATTGTTTCAAATACAGTCTGACGTGATTCGTAAAGTGGCTGCTGAAGGTTCTTGTGTATTAGTGGGGCGTTGTGCAGATTATATTTTAAGGGATGAATCTAACTGTTTGAATGTGTTTGTTACAGCAAGAATGGAAGATCGTATTAAGCGGGTGTTGGAATATAATAATGAATTGAAGGAGAATGAAGTTGAGGAATTTATAAATAAAGCAGATAAATCAAGATCCGCATATTATAATTATTATACAGATAAAGTATGGGGAGCTGCAGCCTCATATGATCTTTGTGTGAATTCTTCGTATTATGGAATAGAAGCGACAGTAGATTATATTTTGACCTTTTTGGAGAATAATGCAAAATAGTTTATTGCTATTTGCAGCATATTGATATAGCGGTGATGCCTATAGGTGTTACCGCTATTTTTATATTTTTAGATTAGACGTATTTTATTACATTTGCAGATGTATTGTCGCATGTGTTACTATTTTAGTGTATGAATGAATCTAAACCGGAGATAATAGAGTTGTTATTACTTGTTGAGCAGAAGTATGGCAAAAGTCTAAGAACAACAACAGATTTTGATGAATTTTCCGTGCATTTAAAACTGCAGGCTGGGGTAATTATATCAACCTCCACTCTAAAACGTTTGTGGGGCTATGTGGCAGATGTGCATAAACCTCGGGTATTAACATTGGATTTGTTGGCACGTTATGCAGGTTTTGAGAGCTTTATAAGCTATTGTCAGTTTTTAAAAATGCATAGTGTGTGTAACTCTTCTTTTTTTACAACGAAACAATTGCAGGCACAGAATTTGGAACCAGGCGATGAGGTAGAAATAGGCTGGGCTCCTAATCGTTATTTGCGTCTATTGTATCAAGGTAATTCTTGGTTTGAGGTTTTGGAATCTAAACAATCCAAATTGTGTAAAGGGGATCGTTTTGAAGCTGTGTGCTTCTTGTTAGGGCAACCATTGTCGTTGGCATATGTATTGCGTGGAGAAGAAAAGACTGCACCTTTTATTGCAGGTAGAAATGGGGGATTGACTTTAGTAAATCGTCTGGATCATGAATGATAAAGTTGAATTGTCATCTGGTTTTATTGGTGAGGATATCCTTGCTGAAGATGAATGTGGTGTTATAGAAGAATTTTATACTCCAGACTCAGGATATTGCCGTTTGTTTACTTGTCGGCGATATGGGAAATTACATATACTAAAATGTTTAAAGCCATCCTATTTAGGACAAGAATTTTATGTGCAACTTTTGCGTAAGGAATTTGATATTGGATATCAATTGGAGCATCCGCATATCTGTAGGACATTGGGATGGGAGAAGCATGAGGTGTTGGGGTTTTGTATTTTGTTGGAATATGTAGATGGGATTACTCTGAAGTCTTTTATGGATAATGGGAAATTGACTCATGCACTTGCCTATCGGTTTGTTAAGGATATTTGTGTTGCTTTGCAATATGTTCATAATAAACAGGTTGTTCATAGAGATTTGAAACCTGAGAATATTATGATTACATATAATGGTAATCATGTGAAGTTGATTGATTTCGGGCTTTCAGATTGTGATGATTACGATATATTAAAAATTCCAGCAGGTACAAAAAAATATTTAGCACCTGAGTTATTGGATGCCAATGCAAAATGGGATTGTAGGGTGGATATTTATTCATTAGGGGTTATTATGTTTGAGATGGCAACTTGTCTTAAGGATAAGCATCTTATGAGAATAGCTCAGCATTGTACTCAAGTGCAACCGGGTAAGCGTTATGGATCAATGCTGGAAGTACAAGAAGCTTTAGGTGGAGGTCGATTGCTTGTTCGGTATAAGATAATTGCTGCAGTCGTATTGTTTTTTTGCTTGATTTTGTGGGGTAGTTGGCAATATGTGGTTCCAATTATGAAGAATAATGTACAATTGTCAGTTCCCATATATTCTAATACCTCTATCAGTGCAGAAGAACAAGAGGAAAGGCTGTTTATACGGGGTAGACTCATGAAGCAGAGACGAGATAGTATCCAATCCTCTAAGGATAGTTTAGAACTTTGGAACTATCTGAAAAAGAGGTTGGATACCGAATTCCCTACTGTGGATTTGAGAAAAAGCCTTGGATATAAAAAGAAAATTGTTGATTTACAATCAGAAATGTCTACTCTTCCAATATAGTGGAAAAATTTTCCCATGGAGTATTTTGACGATATATGTGTTTGCTTCCTTTGGGTACATGCAGAATACAATTAGATAATATATTTGTTCCATGAAAAGCATATTTATCGCAAACTGGTGGAACCGGAGTTGAAATATATAGATGTTGAATATAGCATTGATCAAAACAATAGGCAGAAATGTACATCAGTTGTTGGCCAAGTTTGACGGTTTTTAATGAAGTGCATCCTTGGAACGTGGCAGTGGGTAATTTGTCAATAGAGAGTTCTATATATTGAATAGAGGAGTTTCTAAAAACTTCTTTACCAAGTTCTGTAATGTTATTAGGTATTATAATGGAGTCTGCTTGACAATGTTGTAAAGAATAGTCGGATAGTTTCTTGACTGTTTTCGGGAATTGGATTGTTTTTGTTATTTTTCCTTCGGGAAATTGTAATAGGGTTTCTTTATGTTTGTCATAGAGAATACCGTCTTCTGCTGAGTAAGTTTTGTTAAGTTTTGAAACTTGAATTTTTTCTAGACGGATACAGCCATCGGATGGTTCATAGTTGATAACATTATCTGGAATGGTTATCGAGGTTAAACTTCTGCAATTTTTAAAAGCGTTAGAATTGATAACCTTTAAGGTATAGGGAAGAATAATTTCTTTAAGCTTAGTGCAGTTTGCAAATGTTGCAAATCCAAGAATATCGGTTTCTGTGTATCTGGAAGCAGTATAGCTGCGTCCACCTGCTACGATGCGGGCTTCTGCTAAATTTAGACTGCTCAGTTGGCCTGGGGTTGGTGAGTTTGTATAGCTTATTCCTGCTATTTCACGGATGAGGCGTATATCTGTACCATTGATTTCCCCTGCAATATTGAGTGTTGTTAATTTGTATTTTTCTTCATTTTGTATGATCTCTGGTAGCATGCCGGCTTTTGCCAGATAGACAATGCTGTCAGTATGAAACTTAATAGTTATGCTATTTGTATCTCCGACAGTATTGGCGGCATATGCCCAAACTTGATAGGTTGCATCCATATCAAGGTCGGAAAGACGTGTTTGGAAAAAGCCGGTACTGTCACATTCTGCAGAAATAAAGTTAATGGTTGGGTTCCCTATTTTTTGATATTTAAATCCAAGTGAAGTTAATGGTTCTCCACCATTATTGGTTACTTTGCAGCATACAGCTGCACTTAAAGGTCCTTTGTATACAAGTGAGATATTTTCAATGGATGGAGCTGTATTGGGAAATGTTTGAAAATTACTTATGGGAGTTTTGATATCATTGTAACCATTGCTAGCGATAAGCGAATAATAATACTTTTGTCCTGGTTTTAAGTTTGTTAGATGAGCTTCTACGTCTCCTTCCGTTGTATCTATTTTTATTTTTTGAGCATCAGAATATTGAGGATCCGT
>CAJJNP010000077.1 GCA_905193145.1 uncultured Odoribacter sp.
GGAGAACGGCAGAAGAACAATCAGCCATGCAGCCCATGCACACCCGGCTGATGTATTTCGACCTGATACTGCTGCGAACACAATAAACATAATGATATAGAAAAGAAAATCCGTAATCCGGCTGAATGTTCAACCGTGTTACGGATTTTCCTTTTTTCGTCTGCGACGCGTTACTTGGGAATGCTTCTGTCGGGCAACAAAGGCAAAACCGTTGCCCATTTCTAACAGGTAACGGGTAACGTGTTTTACCATCTGTTCTTCAATATCCTTTTCGTCTGCTTTTTCTTTGGCTTCTGCCAAGTCAAAGATATTCGGGTCTTTCAGCAGATAGTTGGCAAGGTCGCTTTGTGTAGCAGGGAGCGTTGCTATGAAATGATATTCTATGATTTTTATCTTCTTACTCTACCATAGTCATGGTCATTATCACATCCTCTTGGGGGCGGTCGTTACGGCCTGTTGCTGTTTGCTGGATTTGTTCCACAACATCCAAACCTTCTTCCACTTCGCCGAATACGGTGTATTGGTTATCCAGATGCGGTGTGCCGCCGATAGTAGAATATACTTTTTTTTGTTCATCGGTCAACACTGGGCCATTGGCTTTTGCTTGTGTCATGGCTTCTGCAGCCATTTTTTCCTGTAATTCTTGCAAGCCGGCTTGATTACGTTCGCGGCGCAGTTGCATGATGGCAGCACGTTGTTGAAATGCCAGGTTATCAAATATCTTTTGGGCTTCCTGAATCTCTAATTGTTTGGCTAATTGGCCTAACTGACTTTGGTTATAGACTTTTCCCCACACTATGTAGAATTGTGAACCGCTACTTTTGCGTTCAGGATTGACTTCATCGCCTTGACGGGCTGCAGCCAAGGCTCCTCGTTTGTGGAATAGACCCGGTTTTATTTCTGCGTCTAGGGTATAAGAAGGACCGCCAACTCCTAAATGTTTGCCGGCTGGGGCTCCTTTGGAATCAGGATCTCCCCCTTGAATCATAAAATCTTTGATAACTCGGTGAAATAGGGTTCCGTTATAGTAACCCTCTTTGACCAATTTGATAAAATTATCACGATGTAATGGCGTTTCATCGTAAAGACGAACAATGATATCGCCTAGTGTCGTTTGTATTTTTACTTTCATGTTTCCTTTTAATTAGTGCTTGTAAAGATACGATTTCTTTTTTATATGACAATCGGGGCTGCGGTTAGTGCCGGCAGCCCCGATTTTATTCAACTCGTGTGAGTCTTTAGACATTATTTCAAGTATTCCGTAACGAACGCTCTTAATTTTTCAGCTCTGATGTTTTTCGCCAAAATGCGGTTGTTTTCATCCAGCACGATAATGGAGGGAACAGCATCGATGTTATATTGTTTCACAACGTCGCATTTCCATCCCTTCAAGGAAGATACATGAGTCCAAGGCATACCATCTTTTTTGATTGCCTGTACCCAAGGTGCTTTTCTTTCGTCCAAAGATACGCTGACAATGGCAAGACCTTTGTCTTTGAAGTCGTTATAAAGTTTTACCATGTTGGGATTCTCCATGCGGCAAGGTCCGCACCAGGATGCCCAGAAATCGATGATTTTCAATTTTCCTTTAACGCTGTATAACGACACTTGCTTGCCATCCGGAGTAGTCAGTGTGAAATCGGGAGCCGTAGCAGCGATACTCACTTTTTCCAAGTCGGCAATGCGGTTTGCTAAAATCTTGCCGGGAGCCGTTTCTCTCGCTTTTTCTGAAAGCAGATTGTAAATCTGTTTCAGCGGTTCCAGTTCCATGATACGTTCCGAGCCTGCGGTTTGCAGATAGGCTGCCAGGACATTGTCTGCATTCTTGCGGACGATGTTGTTCATCTTTGCAAAGGCTGCTTCTTGAACTTTGTTTGCTTTTGTCTGTAACTCTTTGGAGGTTTTAAAGTGCTTCTGAGCGGCAGCTTCCGATGCTTTTTTGTTTAAAGCACGGCTTTCTGCATTAGCGTTAACAACGATTTTCTGATATTCGTTATATGCAGTCTGCAGTTTGCCTCCACGGATATCTCCGTTGCCATTCTGGGTAAGGTTTGCAGTATATTCTGCTCCCGGCTCCAGAATCATCACAAATCCGCCGGCATATCCTTCGATGACTAGTTGTGCTACTACGGCTTCTTCTGTTGTTCCACTGATGGAGAATTGGCGGTTAGCAATCGCAGTCTTAGCGAGTGTGTCAATCTTTCCAGGGCGTTGAGTGAGGACAAGGAGATTACCCTTGTCCAGCTCAATCTTACCGCTGATGCTGAATGTCTTTTCTTGTGCTTGTGCAAAGAAACTCAATGCACTAAGTAGAAGAATCGTTAATGTTATTTTTTTCATATTTAATTCTTTACTCTGTTAACGGTCCGGAAATCTGTCTACTTGAGAGAAGGCCCAGTCTACCACAGATACATTCCCTAAATCATATACGTGTTTCTCTTCTATGTCACCGGCATTGCTCAGGTGAAGTTCATGGATTTCATCCGTGCCGTCTGCGTTGGTTACCAGCAAACCTAAAATACGCAAATAGCCCTCATATTCGTTTACACTTGTTCCTGTTGTAAATCTAAAAGCAATCTTTTTGATGGTTCCCGGTGCTGCATACAACTGTATTTTTTCGCCGCTGGCCATAATTCCGCGGTAGAGAGCGTTATCTTCCGTGAAGAAGAATTGATCTTGAAAATAGTCGGTCACGGCAAATTTTGTCTGTTCTGTAAATCCCCATGCTTGTGTAGAGTCACAGGTTACGCTTCCATACGCATATTCGTCTTTATCATCATCTTTTCCATCGTTCCCTTTGGTCATCTTGTCCCCTTTGTCGTTGTAGGATATCCGGTACAGGTAGCATTTGTCACTGTTTTCGCTTTTGGCGATAAACAAGCAAGGCTCCTGGTCGTTGCCCACTGTCTGTGCATCTCTTCCTATCCATAAGCCTTTTTTCCCTTGAAGATCTTTTGAGCCTAAGGTGCCCATATATCCCAATGCTCCTTCAATGAAATACATCAGGCGTTTATTGGTGTTGTCCCACATGGTTATAAAACCTTGAGAGTCCATATAGGCCATGTCGATTTTGTAATCGGAAGAAACGTTGCCCGATGTCATTTTGAATTCAGGCACTCCGTTTCTATCGGAATAATATAGTTTGCCGTCTTCGGTAATCATTCCGAGTTTTTGGGTCCATGCGTTTTTCGGGCTTATAAGTTCCTTGATTTTTACCGTTCCGGGTATCCCCATTTGTCTTGGTTTGCCCATCACCTTGCAGTTGAATGGGAAAATGTAATTGATGCTGTCCGGAGCTGAAATCAAGAACAGACGTTCTGTTTCCATATAGCTTTCGGCTCCGCCAATAGCGTAGTTGATGCGGGTCATTTCCGGATAACCGGGCTGTCCCATGGCTGTCATCATATCCGGAGTTACCTCTGCTTCTCCGGTTGTATTCCAGGACAGGGATCCCAGTTTGCGATCTCCTGCTTCGCCATGGAGGAACAACCAAGAGTTGTAGAATGGTACTTTGGTCTGTACAGTCAGACTTTTGTAATATTCCAGATTCATACTCTTGTCGCGTACCACCAGCAATACCCGCCATTCAGATTTTTTTGCAGCTACCAGCTCCATCAGATTCTCTTTGCCGGTGATAGTATCTTTAGATACCTCTTTTTTGTCAATGCTCAACGTTCTGTACCAAGTGTATTCCAGATTGTCTTCAGTGCTGTTCAGCGTCTGTTTCCCCTCTGCAACCAAACGGAAGGTATCCGCTTCCAAGGCGGGTTGGTTAATCAGGTAGATGCTCAGTTCATCGTTCGCAGGTGCCGGATTAAGCGTTACCTCAAAGTCGTTGACGTTTTTATAGTCGTAGTTTCCTTTATCCTTATAGCAGGCGCTGGCCAGCATCAGTAAAAGAAATCCTATCAATAATCTACTTGTATTCATTTCTCCAAGTTTTTGTGTGTTTAATTATTCTGCATATCCCGGGAAGGTGAAATCCTTTTTATTATCGGGATGGGTTGTGTTGTATTCCCTTAAAGCGTCGTTTAATTTTTTGACGATGTCAATTTCCATCCAGTTGCTGTCCCATATGCACCATTCATTTTCGTATACTGTTTGCATGACTGTTACCCAGAAGGCATATTTCTCTTCGGTATACTCACCGTATTTTGCATCGTTCCAGCCATCTGGTTTGGGATAGCGGTCTGTGATTGTCAAATTATGGCTGTTCCAGCCGTAAATGCTGCTCCCGAAATCCGGAGAATTGGTGATGTCAAACGTAACCTTTACACCAAATTCGCCACGTTTAGCCGGGCGGTTGATGACGATAATGGCCGTATCTTGCATTTGTCCTGCTTCAATCCGGTAAGGGTTGAAGAATTGTATTTCTGCCGTTTCAATGGAATCAGCCAAAGGAATGGTTTTTAGACTGTATTCACGAGCCTGCTCCGATGTTTTGCCGGCAACGGCAACAAGCAGGCGCATGGTGTCGGTCCTTAATGAATCCCCGTAGTAAAGATCGTACATCCAGTTGCCGTCTTTTTGTCCGGTTTTCCTAAACGCAAAGTCTATCTTTTCGTCGAATTTATCCGGTTCTTCAGAAGTCCAGGGTTTTTCTGCAGCTCCCGGAAGTGCAAAATAGAGTCCGTCGGTCTCTTCATAAAGGAACGATTCCTTCTTTTCGCAGGAAATCGCCAGAAATGCCAGCAGACAGATATATAATATATTTCTTATCATAATTCGAATCGATTTTTATTGTTAGTTGTACTCTTTTTCATCATCCGGTAATGGGAAGACATACTGGAATGCTGACATTTTTCCTTGAAGGGTTTCCGGGCAGCCATAAAAGTTTTTCATGGCATGGCGTTTCAGAAAATAGAAATATTGTCCTTCAGCAAAAAATTCTTTGCGGTATTCTGCATCCAACGCCTCTTCAGTTACGGCTGCAACATCGTATCTGCTGGAGATTCCACGAGCGTTACGCAATGCATTCAGATAGGTAACGTCACCGCTCGCTTCGGCTGCAATCAGATACATCTCTCCCAAACGGATTAACGGTATCTTTTCGTTGTAAGCCGGTTCGTTGCTCGCTATGTATTTGCGGGTCATCATACCCTTTGTTCCGCCAAAGTAGAATCCATAGCCGCTTTTGTAGCGGATGTCATTGATACCGGAGGACTTATTCGCTTCAAACATTTCCTGACCTCTTTCTAACTTCACCCATAATGCTTGTCCTTCATCATCGGCTTCTGTGTTAAAGTAAGTTTCTACTCTGTCGTCCATATCATCCATGTTCAGAGCGAATATTGTTTCATCAAACATGGTAATGTCTTTTTTATTGTCTCTAACCAACTGCAGACCGCAACTGTCAATCACCTCTTGTGCCAAACGGGTAGCTTCTACTAAGTCATCTGAGCTACCACGATAGAGGTGAACTCTTGCCTGTAAGGCTTTGCTTGCATATTTGTTCATGCGGTGTCCACGATATGAGCCGAATGGGTAAGCACTGTTGTTGCCCCAGTTGACAGAGTCTTGAGCTAGATATTTGTCTGCCTCTTCCAGGTCGGCAAGAACTAATTCTATTACCTTGCTTGCGCTTAACAATGGTGATTTTTCCGGTTTGAACTCTTTGCGGTAAGGGATGCATTGCATCTCCGGATTCTCTTTGTAGATAGGACCATACATGCGCAACAAATCAAAATGAAGGAATGCTCTCAGTGCAAGAGCCTCGCCTTTCATCAGTTCCCAAGCTCCGGGAGTTTTGATTGCCTCTTGTCCATTTTTATCCAGGTAGTTGAGCAGATTGTTTACATTCGCTATGGTTTGGTACATGTTGCCCCAAATGCTCAACATATATCCTTTGGCATGGTCTGTATCTGTATAGTCATATACATTGGTGTTCCGTCCTGCCAGGTTACCTTCTGTATCATCATAACGTTGTACCAGTTTTTCAATGAAATACCAGGTCAGGTCTTTTCCGTATAATTCATCTTTGGTCATTCTGCCGTAACAACCGGTCAGTGCGCTCTGGAAGCCGGTCTCATCTTTGTACAGGTCCTCGGTCTTGATATCCGTTTTGGGGGATACGTCAAACCAGTCGGAGCAAGCGCTTCCTGCTACAGCCACGGCAAGTGTTAAAAATATATTTTTAATTTTCATGATTGTCTTTTTCCTTTTTAGTTAAACAATACAGACATGGAAAGGTTTACCGTGCGGGCAAACGGATAGTCGGTTCCTCGTTCCTGTTTTACGCTGGAGATACGTCCCAAATCCTGCATAGAACCGGTCAGGTTGATGCCGGCAATCTTGCATTGTTTCAAGAAACCGAATTTTTTCGGGTCAAAGTGATAGCCGATAGAAATAGATGAGAATGCTATCTCGTTTTTCTTCTGAACAAATCGGGAGCTTAATTCAGTGGTTCTTCCTGAAAATGCAATAGATTTGTATTTGGCAATGTCGCCCGGTTTACGCCAACGGTCTTTGGTTGCACGGCGGTCAGCATTGTGTAAAAGATTTACATTTTCGATGCGGTCAACCAACGTTTGGTTATAAGTGTAGGCTCCGAATTCGTAAGTGAATCCTAAGTTTACAGACCAATCTTTCCAAGTCAGACCGGATGTGATACCTCCACGGAATTTAGGCTCAGTGTCTCCGACAGCCACTTTGTCGTTAGCATTCCAGAAGAAAGTTCTCTCTCCGTTGCGTTTCAGGAAAATCTCGTTACCTGTAGCCGGATCGATTCCCAATGAACGTACTACAAATAACTGGGTAGTTGATTTGCCTTCTTCGTAGATAGGAAGGGGTTTTTCTTTGTTTTTCAAGTTTTCTTCGTTCACTTTTTTGATTTCGTTGGAAATCTTTTTCACCTTGTTGCTGTTGTGGTTACCGTTGATTGAAACGTTCCATTGGATTTGACGTTCGTAATCCTGTATTGGAGTGAAGCCCAATGTAACATCGACACCTTTGTTGGAGATAGCTCCGATATTGGTCATCAAGGTCGGGAAACCGGTAGATGGTGCAATGTTGTTATCCAACAGCAATTGGTCGGTATAGTGGTTATAATAGTTGACAGATGCAGTCAAACGGTCTTGGAAGAAACCTAATTCAATGGCTGCACTGAAGTCTTTAGTGGTAGACCAGTCCAAATCCGGATTACCGAATCCTTTCAGTTCTGCTCCGATTACTCCGGATGAAAGGTACTGGAACATCAAGTCTTCAAATGAGTAGCCTTCTACAGCCTGATACGGGTCGTAGTTTTGCGAACCGGTGATACCGTATGATGCGCGTAATACCAGGTTGGATACGAATGAGCCTTCCAGCCATTTCTCACGGGATGCATTCCAACGAGCACCAACAGACCAGAAAGGTTTCATTTTGGTGTCTGCTCCAAACTGTGACGACATATCACCGCGGAGGTTGAAATCCAATGAATAACGGAAGTCATACATGTAGCTTACGGTTGCAGTCAGACCCATACTGCGAGAAGTGGTTTCATTACTGTTTACATCATTCTTCTCGATTTCCTGGGCAAACATAAAGTCGGTCATGTTGTCATTCGGAAATCCTTTTGCCTCTAAGAAAATACCTTCTGTTTGATTCTGTGCGATTTCCCAACGGGCAAACATACTCAACAGGTGTTTGTCTTTTGTCAAGTTGTAGTTGATAGAAGCATTGGTGCTCCAGTTCATGGTGTTACCAGTACTCTTGTTGTATGTTCCTCTTTCCAGAAGCGGAGTGTCGTTCTTTTCGAAGTCTGTGTGGTTCATAGACTTGAATGTCTCTCCGGATGACATACCTTTCGTTAATGAGAATTGGGCTGTCAGACGGAGATTTTCACGCATGGCAAATTCCAAAGAAAAGTTGTCTACAACATTGAAGTTTTTGGTCTCGTCCTTATGTGCAAACTGGGTGTTATATAATGGGTTGACAATATTGGAATATCCGCTTCCGTTATATTTTCGCTCGATGATTTTCTGGTAGTTGCCGTTTTCATCTGTCTTGGTGTAATAGGGGTTCATTTGTGCATAGGTAGAGAAACTGCCGTATGGACTATTGGTTCCCTTGGTGTTGTCAATGCTCAACTGATTGGAGATATTCCATTTTTTACGACGGTATTGCAAGCTCAATGAGAAGCCAAGTGTCTGACGACCGGATTCTTTGATAACTCCCGGGTCATTTCCGTAGTTTAAGTTCAAGCTATAGCGAAGAGCCTCGTCTCCTCCGTCAACGCTCAACGTGTGGCGGTGAGTAACGGCGGTACGTACCGGTTCCGACAACCAATAGGTGTCTACGCCACGGGCGATTTCACGTTTATAGTGGTTGTAATAGTTCTGTAGTGGGGCTAACAGGGTGTTGGCTAAAGGATTGCCATTTTCAGCGTGAGTGAAAAGTCCGGCATCGTATTCAAATTGCAATTTTTCTGCAGCATCCATTAGGTTGTAGCTGGAGAAGTCCGGGGCAGTAATACCAACGTTGGTAGAGTAGGTTACGTTCAATGCGCCCGGTAGCGGTTTTTTGGTTTCAAATACCACAACTCCGTTGGCTGCACGCGAACCGTAAATAGCGGTTGCAGATGCGTCTTTCAAAATAGTGATGGAAGCTACGCGTTCCGGGTCAAGGTCAACGATTTTCTGCAGAGTGGTTTCAAATCCGTCCAATACGAACAAAGGCATGTTCGGCTGATTGGAATAGTTACCCACCAACATGTTCATGGATGAATTGGAGAAATCTCCAATCTGTGCATTACCGCGCATCTGGAATTCAGGCATGGCGTTCGGGTCGGAACCACGAGAGTTGTTTTCTACGATACGGAAACTCGGATCGAAGAATTGCAATGCCTGTAACAGGTTGTTCGGGCTTAATTTTTTCAGTTCTTCACCTTTCACTGATACATAGCTACCGGTGAAGCTCTCTGATTTACGCGGAGCCATACCGGTTACCACAACGCCTTCCATTTCTACTGAAGCAGGAGTCATCTTGATGGTCAAGTCTTTCATGTCGCCGTTGCCGTTGATGGCAAGTTCTTCTCCTTCATAGCCCACATAGCTGATAACAAGTGCGCTGGCTCCTCCTTCAGGTACGGTGATACGGAAATTTCCATCGATATCAGTAACGACACCTACTCCTCTTTGCTCTTTCAGTACGACACTGGCACCGATCAGAGGCTCGTTGTTGCTGGCATCTACGATTTTACCGCTGATGTTGATAGAGGTGATACCGTCAGGTATGCGTTGAGGACGCAATACGATGGTGTGATTCGGTTGGTATTCAATCTCTACTTTCTGGCCCTGCAATACTTTGCTGACAGCCTCCCGAAGTTCAATGTCTTTAAGATTTAGTGTGATTTTCTTGGAAAAATCTAATGCTGAATGATTGTAGAAGAATCGTACGTCAGCCGATTTACTGATTTTGTCCAAAACTTGCTCGATGGTTTCGTTTGTAGCCTGTACGGAAATCTTTTTCCGCTGGTAGTCTTCGTCTCCGGCTGCATGCAGGCTGCCTGTAAAAAGCAACATGCACAGAGCAGCCATCAGGAAACGACAGGCAAACACTCCGTGTAGTAAGTGATTTTTCTGCATAATTGTTAGATTTTTAAGTAGCATTATTTTTGCATTTCAGTCAATTCTTTCTTGAATTTCTTGTTCTTGTTGTATTTTTTGAAGTAATCCTTGCTCAGTTTTTTGATTACGTCAAAATCCTTTTGGCCGGAAATAGCGTTGTACAAGAACAGATAGAGAACAGCGTCTCTGGTATCTCCTTCGTAAGTTTTTGCCAGTTTTTCATACATCTCTTCCATGCTTCCTGCCGGCTTGTATTCTTTGCCGGATTTGAGAGCTTCGCGTCTCTCCTGATATTCCAGATAGTCAATCAGCCATCCGATGTATGCGTAGCTTTTCAATGATGCTTTGTCGCTTTTAATCTGGTAGTTGTCCAAGATATTCCAGTAGCCTTCCGGTGTGCATTCCTGAAGCGGTTTTTTGTTTACATCCGATACAATCAACGGGTATTTTACAAGATTGTCCATGTACATACCTTCCAGTTCCGCATAGATGTAGTTGAATGCAAACTCATCTACTTTTCCACGTACTCCTTCTAAAATCTCCTGTTCTTTTTTCCAGTTTCTTAAACAAGCTTCATAATAGGTCTTGGCCGGCACTTGTGTCACTACTGCTGCCAAGGGATTGGTCTTGTAGTGGTCGTTGATACGTACCATGCGTCCGTCACGGATGGCAGAGTTTAATGCAACAGCCGCCTGGGTTCCTTTGAATTCTACGTTTTTGTAGTTTTTCCCTTGGAATTGGATAGCCATTTCGATCTCGTCTCCGGGGCATACAATCATCCACAGCCATGCGTTTACCTTCATCAGACAGGGCTCTTTCAATTCCACTTCGAATTCCATCAATTGGTTGTCTTTGAAAGGGAATTGTTGGTTGTTGGCAGGATTGTCGATGAATTCGAAATCCACTACTTTTCCGGTGTATCCTACAGCTGTAGCGCTGATTTTTGCTGTTTTTTGAGCCTGTACACCTGCAAATAGCAGGCATACAAGCATGGTAACCAATATTTTTTTCATCTTTTACTTATTTCTTTTTCTTGTTTTTCAATGCAGTCTTAATGGTATTGATTAACTCTTCTCCGCGCAGATTCAGTGCTTCGATTTTTCCTTCCGGATTGATCAGTACTGTATAAGGAACAGCTGTTAAGTTGTATTTGCGTACAATCGGTCCGAACCAAGTCCGGAAATCACAAGCCTGCGGCCAAGTCATCTTCAGGTCTTTTACGGCTTTCTTCCAAGGTTCCGGTTTCTGGTCCAAAGAAATACCGATGATTTCGAAATCTTTTCCTTTGCACTCTTTGTACAGTTTTACCACATTCGGCATTTCATTGCGACATGGTCCGCACCAAGAAGCCCAGAAGTCGATGAGTACATATTTGCCTGCATAGTTCTTCAGTTCAATTTCTTCACCGTTCATTCCTTTGATGGAGAATTCCGGAGCCTGAATTCCTACTCTGAATTCTTTATTGGCAATGAGTTCATCCAACTCTTTTGTATAGGGGTGGTTGTTAAGTTTTTCGTTCAGCTGTCCGCGCAATTCTTTCAGCTCGTTCAATGACAGTTCATTGGTCATTTCGAACAGGATGATGAACGGAGCAAAAGCCTGGTCGTTGTAGAATTTGGCCATGTATTTCTCCATGTTCAGTTTCTTGGTGTTCTGTTCCCAGGTGCGGAATTTGAACAAGCTGTCCTCCACGGCATAACTTCCGCGTCCATAACGCATGTAGTGAGTGTTGGAAGCCAGCAACATACTGTCAATCCAGAATTTAATCTGAGTCTGGTGCAGTGTCCACAGGTTGTTGTTGATGGTACCTTTTGTTACTGAACCCAGGAAGTAGTCAGCACGCATGGTGATATTCATACGTCCTTCTTCCAGGAAGATAGGAGCCAATTGTCCGTCTTTGCTTTGGATAAAATAGATAACGGAATATTCAGGAACTGTATCTCCTTTGAATTGGAAATGTCCTTCTTTTACTTCGCAGCTATCAACTTTTGTCTGCGGTCCGTGCATTCCGTCTTCTTTAACAAGGTATACTTTGCCGGTGTATTTGCCGGTGATGTAACCATTGATTTCATAACCTTTGAACGGCTGTTCTTCGTTGTTCTCAGACTGTCCGAACGCAAAGGCGGACATAAGCAAGCATAAACTTAGCGTGATCCATTTTTTCATACTGAATGATTTTTAATTAATGATCTGTGATTTTATTGTTTAATAGATTGTTACAAATTTTCCGTTGCGACTGCATCTGACATTGGAAACCTCTTCCAGGCGCCTCAGGAACACATCCAGACTCTCCTTTTTGTTGACCACTCCCGTATAGGTGGTGGTGCTGCTGATTTCGCTGGTCATCATGATGGTGACTCCATACCAGTTTTGCAAGGTGGTTGCCACATCTTGCAGCCTTGATTTTTTAAATACATAATATCCTTTTGTCCAGGCTATGATTTCTGTCGGATCTACCGTCCGGATACCCACGCCTCCAAAGGTCTTGCCGCGTTTTAACTGCTTGCCCGGTGTCAGGGTGTATTCTTTGTCGTTGGTTTGGGCGGCTATTTTTCCTTCAATCAAGGTTACTTTGGTATCGTTTTCGTTTTCGTATGCTCTGATATTGAAAGAGGTTCCCAACACTTTGATGGTTATGCCGTCGATTGCCACATAGAAGGGGCGTTTTGCATCCTTGGCCACCTCCAGATATATTTCTCCGGAAGCGAATATCGTGCGCGAATCGGCTGCGAATTTTGTCGGGTATTTCAATGTTGAAGCAGCATTCATCCATACCTTGGTGCCGTCGCTTAAGGTGAAGTGGAAATCGCACATGGGCGGCACTTCCAGGGTGTTATAGCTTTCAGTCGTTGTGGAATCATCTCTTTGTGAAAGCAGTGAATCTCCCAACATGATTTTTTGTCCCTTTTCTGTTTCTTTGAAATGCAGATTGTCTCCCCATACATTCATTTGTGTGCCGTCCCCTAATGTCAATACCGGTTTGTTTTCTGACATGTCTGTAGCGTGTTGTTCGGTTGTAGCTACTTGTAGCGGCTGTGTTTTTTGTTTTTGTAGCTGGACCAGTGTCCAGAGTCCCAGACAGAGGGCTATGGTTGCAGCTCCGGATAAGACTCTATAGAGGATGCGACGTTTGGAACGTTGGGTTCTTGCTTTTAAGAATTTGTCGAATGCCTCTTCTGCATCGCTGTTTTTATAGTTGTAGATTTTTTTCTGCATGATATCTTCCGAGCAGATTTTGTCGAATAAATCCTTGTTTCGCTCATTTTCAGCAATCCATGAATCTACTGTATGTTGATTTTCAGCGTCCGCTTGGCCGCTGATTATGTCACTGATTCCTTGGGATAGGGAGAGTGCCTCTTTTATTTTATCTTGTTCTGTTTTAAGCATTTTTTGCTTGTAGCTGTTTTGTATGCTAATAAAATATCTGGTTTATATTGATAATACGCACAACTTAAAAAAAAAGGGGGTGTGCTTAATGAAAAATTATTGATAATGTTCTATCTTTGCATGAATTAATTTAAGATTCTTATGCGCATTCCGAACGAAGAACTCCTTCTACACTATTTGGCGCAAAAGGATAACCGGGCATTTCGTCATTTGTATGGCGTTTATTATGTGGCCTTAAAATCCCTTGCTGTCCAGTATGTAAAAGATGAACAGGTCGCCGGTGATCTGGTCCAGGAGGTATTTATTTCGTTGTTGGAATCGACTCATCGCTTTACTAGTGGCGATGAAATCAAATATTTTCTTTACAGCGCACTAAAAAACAGGTGTGTCAGCCATTTTAGGAAACAGCAGGTGCGTGACCGTTACCAGCGGGAGGTGTTGGACACGGAGCACGAAGCGGATGATTTTTGGGAAAAAGTGTTGGAGGAGGATGTTTATGCCAATTTGATGGCGGCAATTGAGCAGCTTCCGCCTCAGTGTCGTCTGGTGATGCAGCTTACCTTGGAAGGATTGAAGATTTCGGAAATTGCCAGCCGCTTGCGGATATCGGAAGATACGGTCAAGGATCATAAAAAAAATGGCAAGCAAAAACTTTCCCGCATGGTCGAAAATCCGTTTTTGATATATCTGATTTTCCCTTGATATGACATGGTAATCTTTTGCTTTCCTTTTGCTTTGGAAGCAAGCTCCTCCGAAGCTCCTTCGTT
>CAJJNP010000078.1 GCA_905193145.1 uncultured Odoribacter sp.
AGAGCGCTTGCATGGCATGCAAGAGGTCGTCGGTTCGACCCCGATACTCTCCACTTGATGTTCTTAAAGTTTGTAAAGTTCATAAAGTTTATGGCTTGGAGTGTGTCCGAAACGGAAACTTTCCATTAACTTTATGGACTTTATTCTTTTAATGAGAGTAGCACAATGGCAGAATCAGAGAAACAACTGACAAAGAAAATAAGTCCCTATAAGATCGTATATCCGGTCATGATAGGGTTGGCTGTAGTATCGTATATGCTTTATAAAGAGTTTGATATAACTGCTTTTCAGCAAATTACGTTTACTTGGCATTCTGTGTGGTGGCTAATGGTGGCTGTGATGTGTATGTTTGTGAGGGATTTGGGATATGTGGTGAGGATTAGGATCTTGTCGGATGGAAGGTTGAGTTGGATAAGTGCAATACGCATAATTTTTTTATGGGAATTTACCTCTGCGGTTACTCCTTCTGCTATTGGAGGAACCAGCTTGGCCATTTTGTTTGTGAATAAAGAAGGGATTAAAGTAGGGCGGAGTTCTGCAATGGTGATGGCTACCTCGTTTTTGGATGAATTGTATTTTATATTGATGTTTCCACTGATATTGTTGTGTGTCAGTCAAAGTGAATTGTGGGATATGCCGGGAGTGAGTGAAGGGGTGACAACGGGATTAGTGTGGTTTGCGGTAGGGGGATATTCTATCAAGTTGGTTTATTTGATAGTATTGAGTTACGGACTTTTTAGGAATCCCCGGGGATTGAAATTTTTGTTGATGAAATGTTTTCATTGGCGTATTTTGCGTAAGTGGAGGCATAGTGCTAACGAGGTTGGTTCTGATATAGTGAGAAATTCATATGAATTGCGTCATAAACCATTTAGCTTTTGGTTAAAGACTTTTGGCGCGACCTTTTTTTCGTGGACGGCTCGTTATTGGGTCGTAAATGCGCTCTTGATGGCATTTTGGGCAGGAAAATATGGGTGGGGAGAACATTTCCTGATTTTTGCTCGGCAATTGGTGATGTGGATTATGATGTTGGTGAGTCCTACTCCGGGAGGAAGTGGATTTGCCGAATTTGTGTTCAAAGAGTATTTGGGAGAGTTTTTGCCAGGCGCAGGTTTGGCAATTGCTATGGCGATTCTATGGCGATTGATTACTTATTATCCATACCTGTTTGCTGGGGTGTTTATAGTGCCGAAATGGGTGGCAAAGCATTTTAGTTCAAATAAATAATATAATACGAACCATGTTTTTATTCAAACAACCGGAATATAAGAGGTTTAATATAAAACCTCGGTATTGGGATCCTGAAAAGGAGGCTCGCGAGGAGCGGGTGAAGCGTGCAAGGGCAGAACTCGGTCTGAAGGATGAAGGCGAGGAAGATGTATATGTTCCTAATGTTAGGGGGCAGTTTAGAAGCGAGTATGAGAAACGTAAGGCGATGCGGACAAATGCCGGTTCGGCTCGGACGATACGTCTTTTTATGATTCTGGTGATATTGTTTCTCGGAGCATTTTATGTGTTTGTAAAAAATCCGGAAGGTTTACTAAAGCTGTTTGGCTTATAGTAATTGGAATATATTTTTTTGCTTATGGATATTATTCATTTGTTGCCTGATTCTGTGGCAAATCAGATTGCTGCCGGTGAAGTGGTGCAGCGACCGGCCTCGGTGGTGAAAGAGTTGGTGGAAAATGCTATTGATGCAGGAGCAAAACATATACAGGTGGTACTGAAAAATGTGGGGAAGGCTGTGATACAAGTTATTGACGATGGTAAAGGTATGTCGCCAATGGATGCTCGTATGGCTTTTGAACGCCATGCAACATCTAAAATAGCGTCTGCTCAGGATTTGTTCAGTATTCGAACGTTGGGCTTTCGGGGCGAAGCTTTGCCCTCTATCGCTTCTGTGGCAGAAGTGGAATTAAAAACTCGTAGAGAGGAAGAGGAGTTGGGTTCTTCGATTTTTATTGCAGCTTCGGAATTAAAGAATCAAGAGGCAGTGAGTACGGCAAAAGGTACTAATATATCAGTGAAGAATCTTTTTTATAATATTCCTGCCAGACGGAAGTTTTTAAAGTCGGATTCTACTGAATTACGAAATGTTACCAATGAATTTCTGCGGGTAGCTTTGACAAATCCGGGAATCGCTTTTTCGTTGAGTAATAATGGGACTGTTTTATATGATTTGCCGGTGTCGGGGTTAAGGCAGAGGATTGTGAATATATTTGGGAAGACAATAAATTCTCGGCTGATAACGGTGAAATGCGATACTAGCTTGGTGAAAATCGAAGGTTTTGTATGTAGCCCGGAGCAGGCGCGCAAAACCTATGGCGAGCAGTATTTTTTTGTAAATAACCGCTTTATGAAGCATTCGTTTTTCCACAAAGCGGTTATGGAAGCATATTCGGGTTTGTTGGGTGCAGACAATATCCCGTCTTATTTCTTATATTTTACTGTTGATCCTTCAATGGTGGATGTAAATATTCATCCGACAAAGACAGAGATTAAATTTCAGAATGAATCGGATTTTTTCCAGATATTGATGGCGTGTATTAAAGAGGCTTTAGGAAAGTTTAATATTATGCCTCCGCTGGATTTTGATACAGAGGGAAGTTTAGATTATGTGGAACCGATTGCAACTAATGAAACTCCGTTTGTTCCTCGAATTACCTATAATCCGGGGTATAACCCTTTTAATTATGGTTCGGGAAGTTTGAGTCCGGCGGATTCAAATTTTGAACAAACATCTTCTTGGGGAGGAACTCACAGAAAGGATAAGGTTCCTGCTAATTGGGATATTTTGTTCGATGGATTGAAAGAAGCAGAGGAACCGGTGCAGACAACAATTCCGAGTATGGATGAACAGCCTCCTGTGGTGCCTGCTACGAATTGCTATTTCCAAATGAAAGGTAGGTATATTGTAACTCCTGTGCAGAGTGGGTTGATGTTGATTGATCAGAAGCGTGCGCATGAGCGGGTGTTGTTTGATAAGTATATGGAAACATTGACTGCTCATAGGGTTGCAGGACAGAAATGTTTGTTTCCAGAGGTATTGGAGTTGTCTGCCTCGGATTTTATTTTGATAGGTGATTTATTGCCTGATTTAGAGTTTTTAGGATTTGAATTGACAGTGTTTGGTAAGAACTGCTACGCTATTCAAGCAACACCTCCTGATTTGTCATACAACCATGCTAAGGAAGTGTTACTGGAATTGATAGAGCATTATAAAAATACAGAAGGCAGTATTCGTGACAAAATGCAGGAACGTATTGTATTGGCTTTGGCAAAGGCTGCAGCAATGTCTTATAATACTTCATTGACTTGCGAGGAGATGGTGGGAATTGTTGAACAATTATTTGCTTGTAAGCATCATCATTTTACGGCGGATGGTAAAATTATTGTTCATATATTGAAATACGAGGATGTTAATAGTTGGTTTAAATAAATAAGAATGCGAGTTGATGATAATAACAAGGATAATCAATTTTTGGATGCAAATATTTTGTCTGCATTGAGAGATGATATTGATATTGGTGGAAAGTTATTGTTTCAACGTTATTATAAGCCATTATTGTTTTTTTCAGAAACTTATTTTGAAGGAAATAATTTTTCGGAAGATATAGTTCAAGAAGTGTTCTATCGTTTTATAAAAGACAAAATGTATAAGAAAGTAACAGCTTTTACTTTATCTTCTTATTTGTTTCAATGTGTAAAGAACGCATGTCTAAATAAAGTTCGGGATCAAAAAAAATTTACTACAGCTGATGAATTAAAATTTGATGTGGTAGAGGAGGAGGTATATAGTATTTCTCCTGAATTGTTGGCATCTATTTATGCAGCGATAAATGCTTTGCCTGAAAAAACCAGATTAGTTGTTACATCAGTAATTGTACAAAATAAAAAATATAAAGAAGCAGCTGATGAATTGGGAGTGTCTGTTAATACAGTTAAGCGTTTGTTGTCAAATGGATTGAAACAACTGCGGAAGCAATTTTCTGATGCATTGGTTATGTTTTTCTTTCTGAGGGGCGAAAAATGTATTTTATAAAAAATAATTCTTATTGATTCACCCATTTGTGATTGTCTGTGTTATACTGAAACAATTGAGTTAATTTGATTGATTTTTATGTATTTAAACACGGAAGAAGAATATATTTTTGATTATTTATCAGGAAATTTGTCTGTTACAGATGAAAAAATGTTTTCCAGCTGGTTAGATGAATCAGAATCTCGTAGATTTTTATTCAAGCAATGCTGCAAAGAGTATTATAGGCTTCGTTGGAGTAATAAGTGGAATGAAGTATCTGTTGATAATTCCTTTTTACGTGTGCAGAAGCGTTTGAAACGAGAAAGAAGAATCAGAATACTTAAATATGCTGCGTTTGTTACTATGTTATTGACAATCGCAGGAGGAATGGTTTTGCTAAAGGAACCTGCTGAGGATTCTGATGTTGTGTTACTTGCTGATAAAATTCCTAGTATTGATGTTAATAAGCCGATATTGACTCTTAGTACTGGGGAACAAATAATTTTATCGTCTGATGTATTGGATCAACAGTCTTTGTTAGGTGTTGATGTTTCTCTCATTGATTCTAATTCGTTAAAATATAATGTAAAAGAACGAGTGGAAAAGCAATCAGTGTCTTATAATAAACTGACAATACCAAGGGGGAGTGATTTTTATTTAACACTATCTGATGGAAGTCGGGTATGGTTGAATGCTGCTAGTGAATTAAAGTATCCAGAAGTATTTTGTAATGGAGAGCGTAAAGTTTATCTTTCTGGAGAGGCATATTTTGAGGTTGCACAAGATTCTGCAGCTCCCTTTATTGTGTGTGTGGCTAATATGGAGTTGGAAGTAGTGGGGACAAGCTTTAATGTAAAAGCTTATGAGGATGAAAATTTGATAACGACAACATTAATGACAGGAAAAATCGTGCAATACTATCCTGACATAAATAAAAAGATCGTTTTAGAGCCTTCGAAACAGTCGGTGTATAATAGAAAGTTAGGGACATTGGCAACTCAAGTTGTGGATATTCAAGATGTAATAGCTTGGAAGGAGGCTAGGATTGTAATAAGAAACCAACGTTTAGATGATATTTTACGGGGGTTGTCCCGATGGTATGATTTTGAGGTTGTTTATGAAAATCCAGAATTAAAGGATGTTAGATTTCATTTGCATTCAAAACGTTTTGATAATATTCAAATGATTTTGGATGTGTTGCAAGCTACAAATGGAATTCATGTTAGATATCAAGGGAATAGAATATATATAAGTAAGTAAAATACTGCTTAAATTAACCAAAGTAAAATCAAATTATGCAAAGTAAAAGAAGAGCGAAACCCATTTTGCAAAGAATGAGACTTCTTGCAATGATGGTGTTGATTAGTATTTGCACTTGCCAGGCAAGTGTAAATGGACAAAGTAATCGGGTCAGTTTGAATGTAAAAAATCTTCCTTTTAGTGTATTGTTGCAGCAAATCGAAGAGCAAAGTGGTTACATGTTTGTGTATAAATCAAGTGATATTGAAGCCTTAGGGAAGGTCTCTGTTGTTGAAACGCAGATAGAAGTAGGACAATTGTTGGATAAATACCTGGCAAATACAAATTTAACTTATGATTTGAATGATAATTTGATTGTCATAAAAAAAATAGAACAAGAAGTTGTAGAACGTCATGTAGAGGGGAAAGTTGTAGATTCAAAGGGAAATCCACTGCCTGGAGTAACTGTGTTGATAAAAGGTACAACAATGGGTGTTATTACAGATGTAGATGGAAATTATAAATTGCAATTGCCCGATAATAAGGATATTATTTTGGAGTTTTCATTTGTTGGAATGGAGACTCAAAATGTAGTTTATGCCGGTCAAAAAAAGATAGATGTTACCTTACAAGAAAGTGTTATTGAAATTGATGAGGTTGTTGTTACAGGTTATCAGGTTGTTGATCGGCGTAAATCAACGTCTGCAGTAACGTCAGTACGAGCTGATGATATTATGATACCATCCGTTACATCTATTGATAAAATGCTTGAAGGACGAGTTCCTGATATGATGTTAATGACGAATTCGGGGGAAGTAGGTGTTGTCCCGAAAATTCGTATTCGTGGTACGTCTACTTTGATTGGTAATCGTGAACCATTGTGGGTGGTTGATGGCATCGTAGTACAAGATCCTGTGAATATTGAGCCTGAAACATTGAATGATCCGGATTATATAAATCGTATCGGTAATGCAATTGCAGGTTTGAATCCACAAGATATTGAGCGTTTAGATATTTTGAAGGATGCTGCAGCAACAGCTATTTATGGAACGAAAGCAGCAAATGGTGTAATAGTTATTACGACCAAAAAAGGGCGTATTGGGCGTCCGGTTGTACGTTATAATATGACAACTACTTTTCGTCAACGTCCACGTTATACAGATGGGAAAATTGATTTGATGAACTCTAAGGAGAGAATTCAATTTTCAAAGGAATTGTTTGATTCTCACTATGTCTATCCGGATTATGTAAATTTAGTTGGCTTTGAGAAATTGACTTATGACCTTTACAAAGGGGTTATAACTCCTGCTCAGTTTGATACAGAAGTTGCACGTATAGAAACAATGAATACCGATTGGTTTGATTTGTTGACAAAGGATTCATGGTCACATCAGCATACTTTAAGTGTGTCGGGTGGTTCACAGGATGCACGTTATTATGCTTCTATTGGATATACAAGAGATAATGATGTTATCCAAGGAGATCATAATGAAAGGTATACTGCAGCTTTAAATCTTGATGTTAATATGACCAAGTGGCTGACTGCTTCGTTTAGTATGAATGGTAATGTTTCTCAAAGAGACTATTATCCTCAAAGTCTTTCTCCTATAGATTATGCCTATAAAACCAGTCGTGCTATTCCTGCTTTTACGAATGAAGGAGAGTATGAATATTATATGAAAAAGGTTGATGGTAGTAATACCGAAGAATATAAATATAATATTTTAAATGAATTGAAAAACAGTTCGTATACACAAGATGGTTCTGGCTTGACTGTTAATGCTAATTTGCAGTTTAAATTTACAGAATGGTTGAATGCTAATGCAATAGTTTCTTATTCAACCTCCAATACAGTACAAGAAGAATATTGGGGTGAAAAGACTTGGTATGCTAGTAGTCTCAGAGGTACAGATCAAGGTGTTGCAGCACAGGTTGGAACAAATAGCAAGAGCGAAATGCCTTTTGGTGGAGAATTAAAGAGAAATGATACAAGAAATAATTCATATACAGTTCGTTTGCAATTGAATGCTAATCGATATTTAGGGGTTGATCAACAACATAATATTTTTGCAAGTGCCGGTTATGAAATGAGTTCGACCAAATATAAAGGTTATCAAAATACGAGTAGGGGTTATTATCCGGACAGAGGTATGGATTTTGTAAAAAATATAAATTTAGATGACTATCCTGCTTATAAGACTTGGTTGGCTTCTAATACTCCGTTGTTAACCAGTGATTTGACGAATATGGTCTCTGGATATATTTCTGCTTCTTATAGTTATAAGGGATGGTTTACTTTGAATGGAAATGCTCGTATAGATGGAAGTAATCGTTTCGGAGATCAAAGTAATAATCGTTTTTTGCCTATTTGGTCTGCGTCTGGGTCTTGGAATATTTCAGAAATTAATTGGTTGAAAAAAGATTGGATTGATTTTATTACGTTGAAAACCTCATTTGGGTATCAAGGTAATATGCTAAGTGACCAATCACCTGTCATGATTATAGAAAAACATCCGACAGACGGATATTTTAATGAGATGACCGCAACACTGAAAGTGAACGCAAATCCTGATTTAAAATGGGAAAAAACGAGTTCATACAATCTTGGTCTTGATTTTTCACTTTTTCAGCGTAAGTTAATGATGGAAGTATCTTATAATTACAAGCATACTAAAAATGCCTTTATGGCAAAAGATATTTCTTCTATTAATGGAATTGATGGAAATTCTTATATAGTAAACAGGGGAGATGTAGATAATAGTGGTTATAGTATTGCAGCGACAGTTTCGCCGATAAATACAAATGATATTAGATGGACATTGTCTACCTCTTTCAGTCGAACAATCAATAAGATAAAGAATAATCCTGCTGCGGATCAATATGAGTTGAAGGATTTCTTGAATGGGACTGTTTTGGTTGGAGGTAAATCTGTCGGTACATTTTATTCTTATAAATTCATAGGTCTGAGTCCAGTGGATGGTGGTCCTTTGTTTGATGATATGGAAGAAGAGAAAGATAAGTTGAGGGGACAAAGTAAGTTTGCTACTTATTCGCAAGTATTGGAAGCTTCTGGACGAAGAGAGCCTATCATGTCAGGAGGGTTAAATACAAGTGTACGTTATAAGAATTTACGATTAAATGCTTCATTCGCTTATAGTTTGGGTGGTAAAATTCGTCTTTTTGGAATGTATGGACAAGCAACGAATAGCAGTATAGATGTAAGTACGATTTATCCGGAACGTAATATGGATCGTTCTGTAATAAATCGTTGGAAAAAGCCTGGTGATGAGCGTTATACAAATATTCCTGCGATTATCAGTATTGCTAATTCTGCATATGCGCGTTATCGGAACCACTGGTCTCGAGATATGGCAGATATTCAGCCAATAGCTCAAAGTTATTGGGATATGTATGATTATTCAAATCATCGTGTAGTTAGCTCTAATTATTTGAAATGTCAAAATATTAGTTTGACATACGAATTTGCAGAACAATTATTATCAAAAGCAGGTATATCGCGTTTGGAACTTGTGCTTTCCGGAAGCAATTTATTTACTATTTGTTCTAAGAAATTGAATGGGCAGACTCCCTCACAAAGTGGTTTCGCAGATATTCAATTATCTGATAGACCTACTTATTCTATAGGATTGAATGTTTCATTTTAAAATTCTGACCTTATGAAAAGATATTTTTTTATATTTATATTGATTTGGCTGAATACTTCTTGTTCTAATTTTTTAGAGGAGTACTCTCAAGACCTTTCAAAAGTAGAGAATTATACTGATCTGGACGAATTACTTATTGGAGATGGTTATTGGCGTCCAGGTAAAGCCTATTTGGCAAGTTCTGTTCTTAAGATGGATGAACCTTATTTGATGTCCCTGCATTTGATGTCTGATGAAACTGAAATTTTCAGGAAGGCTAATAATGCTGATATATTAAATATTCGAAATAAGTTTTTTGGTTGGGCGACATGGCAGAGGCAAGTTGGTATTGATTTTAAAAAGACTAAAGTAGATAGAGAGGATATCGATTGGAATGAATTATATAAACGTATCAATATTGTAAATCAAATTATAGCGCATATAGATCAACAAGCTGCTGATGGTGAGAAAGAGCAATTGGAAAAAGTTCGTATCAAAGGTGAGGCATGTTTTTTAAGAGCTATATATTATTTTACTCTTGTAAATATGTATGCTAAACCATTTGATCCTGCCACTGCAGCGAATGAGCCTGGTATTCCTGTGAAGTTAAGTCAGAAAATTGAAGATAAGGAATATGTCAGTGAGTCTCTGGCAAAAGTGTATGAAACTATTTTGGCTGATTTGAAGAATGCGCGTGAATGTTTACGTCAGACTCCTGTTAAGAATCATCCGTATCGTGCAGATATTGTCGCTGCTCATTTGTTAACTAGTCGAGTTTATCTTTATATGCAAGATTGGCAGAACGCACGAAATTATGCAGATAGTGTTATTGTAAGAAAAGGTGAACTGGAAAATTTGAATCATTGGAATGCTGCTGGTGGTGCGGATTTTCTTAGCCGTTCGTCTGTTGAAACTATTTTTTCAATGGGGGGACATTTGTTGGCGCCGGCTCTTTATTCTACTGACGCGCAGAATGCTATGGGACAAGTGTTGCGGTATCCTGCTTATATAATATCGAAAGATTTAATAAGTTTATATGGTGCTGATAGTGATAATAGTGATTTGCGTCGTGGTATATATATTCGTCAAATTACTCCTATGATATCTAATGTGCCTTCAACACCTGTGTGGGTGTTTGGAAAAGTGGATGGTCCACGTTCTTTTAAAAATGGAACGACTGCTTTTGAGGTTTCTGACGTATATTTGATGCGTGTGGCTGAGGCATATTTAAATGCAGCAGAAGCCGCAGCACAATTGGGTAAAACAGCAGAAGCAGTGGAATTATTGAAGCGTTTGCGTCAAAATCGTGTGACAAAGGATGTTGCATCTTATGGTGATGGAGCAAGTTTGATTCAATTTATTCGAGATGAACGCGAACGTGAACTTTGTTTGGAAGGTCATCGTTGGTTTGATTTACGTCGTTATATGGTAGATTCACGATATCCATTTAGTAAAAAGATTGTGCATTATTATACAGATTTTAATAGTAAAGTCGCAGATCCGAATACTGGATTGAAATATCAGACATTACGTTATGTTTTGGAAGAAAATGATCCTGCGTATACTTTGGCTTTGCCTAAGGAGGTTACGGATTTTCAAAATACTCTTCCTTCAGTAGAGCGTCCGGAGCGTATGGAAACAGTATACAATGAATATGAAGGTGTGGATATGGCTAAGCAAGGATATGATGACGGACTTCGAGGTGGAAAAGCTATTGGAAAAGCAGATAAATTAGAAGGAAAGAACTTCGTGGATAGTAATCAGAATCCTCGCTTTTATGATTACCAAAATAAAGAGTATTCCGTATTTACAATTTATGCTCAAGAGTATGCAAAAGGTTTTAAATCCGGGTATGCTGAGGGATATGGAGATAAATAATTAAATGATAATTAAATATAGAATCATGAGATACTTGAATATTTTATTTGTGATTTGGGGAATGATGTTTTTTCAGTCGTGTTCAGAAGATGAATTGATGTCATCAGAACCATATCATACGTTTGCTCCTGAAGCTTGGGATATGAGTGAAGAAGCACAATTGCGTAGAGATTTTTTTGAACAAAATGGTTTTTATATCCTTTTTAATGATACGTTGAGACATACACAAGTCGGAGAAGATGGTAGAGGCAAGCCTGTATATCAGACAGAAACAGTTGATCCGAATTGGAGTTTGTTTGGCTATGATGGAAATACGAAATATAAGTTTGCGTATTTTAAAACTATCGAAGAAAAGGAACAGCGGGCAGAATTTGTTACTAAGTTGGCAGAACGTATGGCTAAGCATAATCTGATGCGTCCTTATTCTGTATTAGTTGTGGATACCATTTTGTCTGAAACATCTGGAACAATTTCTCGTCCTGAATTTTTGAATTCACTGCGTTGTTTTATTTTGGCAGCATCTGATATGGAGAAATTAGATGAAATGAAGTTGTTGTCAAATATTGCAGGTGCAAGTATTTCAAGTAAATATGATGGTGAATTGCAACCTTTTTATAATATGACTGTGGGTACATGGGGAGATCTGTTGTATGGCACTTTTAAATGGGGGTTCGGAGAAGAAATGGAGCCTTTTTATGAGTTGGGTCTATTAGTAAATAACACTTCTTCTATGTTCCATTGTTCAAAAGAAGAAGATGTTACAGCTTATATTCATTTATTGTTGACTAAAAGTGAAGAGGATGTTATGAAGGAGTTTGCATCTTATGAAAAGGTACTTAAAAAGTATGCTCTTATTAAGGATATTGCTATGAAAGCAGATATTAAGTTTTAATCAGATAAATTTTATACTATGAAATATTTATATATCGTATTATTGGCTTTATTGGTTGTTACTGCTTGTGATGATAATTCACTGCCGGAAGTAAAACCATTAGATGCAGGGACATGGATAGATCCCGATAATGGAATAGCATATAATTGGGTGCGGATAGGTGAACAGGAATGGATGACTTCTAATTTAAGAGCTGGGATACCTTATTATGATGCATCGTATGATTTGAGTCAATATGGTAGCAATTTATATCTTGATTTTTCATCTAGTAAGGAAAAAGAAAAGCAGGATATGGAGGAAAACGGGAATTTGTATGAATGGGGCACAGCTTGTAAGGTATGTGCCAATTTGAAGGATGGCTGGAGATTGCCGACAGATGAAGATTGGAAAAAATTGGAGATTGCTTTGGGAATGTCTGTGGGAGAAGCCAATACTTTGGGGTGGAGAGGAGATGGTGTTGCAACATTAATGCAGCAACAAGATAATGATGGTTCTGGGTTGAATTTTATTATGTCGGGTTGTTGGATTGTTGGTGACTCGCATTATATGCGTATTCGTTATGTACAAGAGAAGGGGTTTTATTGGACAGCTTCGCGGGATAATGATGGGCGTGTATTTTACCGAAAATTTCATTATAATTCTTCTGAGGTATATCGTAATACAACAGATACTTTATCGGTGCCTGCAATGCGTGTCCGCTGTGTTCGTGATGTAAAGTAAAAAAGCATAGATGAAAATAAAAAGCCCCAAACACTTGGGGCTTTTTTGTAAATAGATTTTTTTAAATACCTTCTAATGCACTAAGGGTTTTTAGGGTTTCTGGATTAGAGGGACGAGTAGCATTGGATTGAATGATTTTTCCTTCACGGTCAAGTAAAATGAAACGTGGGATGCCTGTAATCATATAAAACTCCATGAATGATTTATCATTACCATAATGAAGTTTAATACCTCCTGGTTTTTCTTCTTTTACCATCTTTTCCCAATCAGCTTTATTTTGGTCGCATGATATGCTGACAAAATGTATGTTTTTATTTTTGAAGCGGTGTTCAAGTTCTTGTAAATAAGGTAACTCCCCGCGACAAGGCCCGCACCAAGTTGCCCAACAATCAATATATACATATTTACCAGCAAGGTCTTTTAATGAAATATTTTTGCCATTTATGTCGGTGAATTTAAAATCAATAGATGGTTGTCCTTTTGCAACTTTTGCCCATTTGTCACATAATGCTTTGTAGGCTGTGAGTTTTTGAGGATTAGTGACATTTGCTTTATAAATGGATGCAAATTCAGAGAGACCATCAATACCATATCTTCCTATGTATTTACAAATAAAATGGTCAATTATGAATTCTTTTATTGCTGGTGTTTTAAAGTTGTTTTGGATGATGTCTAATTGCTTTTTTAAAATAGCTAAAGCATTGGTTTCTCCTTGATTTCCGATAATTTCAAAATAACTAAGTAGGGCATTTTTGTATTCTGCCATATTCATTAATTCTGGCTCTTCAACAATTGCTTGTTTTAGTGCTTCATATAGTTTTTCAGAAGGGAGATATTGTTCAATTTTTGCATAAAAAGGATGGTAGGCAATATAAGTAGGTAGAGCAGAATAGAGAGAATAATGGATTCGTTTTTTTTCTAATTTATTGAAGTGTGAATCAAAATTCATAGAATCCAAATGGGCAGATAGCTTTATTTCTTGCTCTCTCAATTGTTTTAAAAAATCGGATTCTTGTAGCTCCAAAGGAGGAAGGCTTTTTTTTAATGGTTCACTATTTAAATATTTGTTTTTTATTGCTCCTTCTCCTGTAAATGAAGTACTGATTGTGCGACCTTCTACGTTAAGTGTTAAATTAAAATCTTTGTTGGGTTCTATATATACGGGAACTTTTAGTATACCAAACTGTATTGTTGCATAATTGGCTTTAAAGTGCTCTGGAAGGCTAATATTGGCTGTATGTGTTGAGTCTAGATTGATTGTAAATATTGTATCTGTAGTACTTAGAAATGTTGAA
>CAJJNP010000079.1 GCA_905193145.1 uncultured Odoribacter sp.
AAGTCATCCGTGCAAAGTTGGTTTTCCGGGTCCTGTCCAGACTAAGTTTTTTTTAGTTATTTAGTTTATTATCAGATATGTATAGCTAACATGTCTTGTTTCTGTGTTGTAATTAGTTGGTTTTTCGAGTGTTTTTGTAGTCTATAAAAATGATTTATTTCTAGGATTTGGGGTATCCCAGATTGTTTCAACAAATTCTAATTCTAGAATAAAATATCAAATAATATATCCCCAAATGTAGTTTCAGGGATCAAATAAGATGGAATAAAGACATGATATATTAGTGGCGGTTTAAAACAGATTAAAATGATTCCATCCATTCACTTGACCGACAGATGTTTTTATATCCCTATCTCCATTATAAATCGCGAAACATTGTTCCGTTGGAGTATTGGATAGTTTAGCCCATTTTGAAATACCTTTAAAGAAATCCGGTGAATAAGTTGCTCCTGATTTGATTTCATAGGCATACTGTTTTCCGCCAACCATTCTTAATAAGTCAACCTCATTGCCAGTACTATCACGCCAAAATGATAATCCCGGTTCGACACCTCTATTATAGGATTCTTTTACAAATTCATTGATGACAAGATTTTCAAACAATCCTCCACGTAAAAAATGAGTAGTTATTTGTTCTGCATTTTGTATGTCAAGTAAAGAACAAGCTAGCCCAGTATCATAAAAATATAACTTAGGAGTTTTTACCAATCGTTTGGCATAATTATTATAATCTGGTTTCAGTAAATAACAGATATAACTTGCTTCTAATATAGATAACCAGTTAGTAGCTGCTGTGACAGAAATTCCACATTCATTTGCTAATGATGAAAGATTTAATAATTGCCCTATGCGACCTGCACATAATTTGAGGAATTTAATAAATTTACTTAGATCCCCAATATTACGTAATAATCTCACATCTCTTTCTACATATGTTTGTATATAGAAAGGATAATAATCATTCGGATTTATAGCTTTATCATAAATACGTGGATAAGCTCCCTTAAAAATTTCTTCATTTACACTGGATGGCAATATTTCTCCTTTTTCCATTTCATAATGCGAAAACGGTAGTAGCTTGAGTACTGCCGTACGTCCAGCTAATGATTGATTCACACTTTCCATTAATAAGAAGTTATGAGATCCGGCCAGCATATACATACCTTCTTTATTCTCTTTATCGGTATGCGTTTGGATATAAGAGAAAAGTGACGGAACTCTTTGAACTTCATCGATAATTGTTTTATCCGGGTAGGTGGAAAGAAATCCTCTCGGATCATCTGTAGCAAATAGTCTCATATCAGGATCTTCCAAAGACACATACTCATAGTCCTGAAAGGAATTCCTCAATAATGTTGATTTTCCAGATTGTCTAGGTCCTGTCAATGTGACAATCGGATATTTATTTGCCATTTCAATTAGCTTGGATTTCAGTATTCGTTCTATCATTGCTGCTCTTATTTTACTGTTTGCAAATTTAATCTTTAAAAGTGAATTTGCAAAACTTCTCTGTTTTTTAATTTAAAGTTCTCTATTTATATTAGATCTTTTATAATCATATCTGCAGCATATTATAAGTAATTATAATTTAAGCAGCCTGTCATTGAGCTGGATTTAAACAATGGCAAGCTGCTTATTATTTATCTTATATTCAATAATATACCTTCTATCTGTTCTACGGAGCGTATCAAAGCTATTTTAGCATCAAAGAATTTCTTAAAAACAAGAACTTACATTCAACAACTGATTCGCATGAATAATTAAGGTTGCATTGCTTCATTTTAAACAGTGATGCTTATGACTAATTATTTTCTAGTGCTGTATTCAATCGGAGAACACCTTCCAAAAGAGAAGCTCCACTTGCTTGTGCGCCCATAGAAGCAATATTTCCAGTAAATATGGATCCCCAATAATAGTTACAATACATTTCCGGATAAGTTCCACGAATCAAGTTTGCGCTCAATGTTTCTGCATTTTTTCGCAGGAAAAGAATCAGATTCTGCCTAAGTGTACTATTAGCAGCTTCATCCAATGCCAAATTGACTATATAAGGAATCAAAACAGCTTTAAAGATGCTTTGGTCCATAGACGGACCTTCATTACGCAAAATGCCATTAGTTAAGCACCTATCACTGGTTGTGACATAGCTAATTACTTTTTCTGCACATGTCAGATAATATTTTTCATTTGTAATATGATACAATTGCCTACTTGCTTCTCCATACGTACCTTGCGTATAGGTTAAAGGAGGTTCCTCTATTCTACCATCTCCCAATGTTAAGTAATTATTGTCGTAGGCAAATTTATGAAGTATTTTAGCATCTGATAAATACTTATCTTCATTGTATTTTTTATACAATTTGGCAGCCATCAAAGCACCGGGAGCATTGGTACATATATTCCGGCTTCGCCCATTAGAATTATTTTCATTATTCCAAGGAAGTCCAGTTCCTTTATCATCTGTCCATTTTCGTGTAATAATGTAAGTGTCATACAACCTCTTGGCTGTATCGGCAAACTTATTATCGTCTAACACTTCTGACATTCGTAACAAAGTCAGACCAATCCAACACATATCATCAGTATATGGATTTGAAAAGCCTGTAGGATCGTTGTTGTCGTGATGATAATTATTTCCATGATTTTGAAACCATCTTTCAAAATATTCTTTATATGTCGCAGCCAATATAGGATTATTATCTTTGATACGTTCATAAGAATACAATACCACATCAATAGCATGAGCCTGTTGCCAATAAATATAAGTATTAGCCGAATTTCCAGATATATTTTGGGGTGATACCCAAAACGTTCCTTTCGTTTTATCCATAAACTGTTCAATAAGCACATACGTACAACTATCTGCCAAAGGCACTCCCTTATTCGATGGAATAGCAGTAATGGTGACTCTTTCTGATTTTCTTCCGTAGTTATCCACCACAACAACAGATATGAAATAAGGCTCTGCGGATGTCAACCGGAGTACATACCCTTCTCCTTTCTGGATCGTATTCACTCTTTTTTCGTCATTGGAACCTTTCTGTTTATAATAGATTTCTACCCCTAGCATATTGGTCACAGTAATCGGATTCGTCCATGTTAGATAAAGTTCATTGGGATTTTGTGTAATCTTAGCCTTCAAATTCGTCACTGGTGCAATTGTTATTTGCGAAGTATCGGTGTTACCTTCTATTGTATTGGCATCCTGTTCATTTGTTTCTCCACAGCCAATACATGAAAATATAAAAATTAAGAACAATACATATTTATTCATTGCGATTAGTAATAAACGATTGAAATGCTGTGGATATTTACAAATATCCACAGCATTTACAATCCCCATTTATAGTTTATTTATTTTTCGGTCAACCTTTAGTTTCCTTCTTCCCATTCGATAGCTTGGTCCTCATCCGGAATTTGAGTATTGATTTGACGTTCTAATGTCAACGAACCCATTACATGAAATTCAGTTTCGACACCGGGAATCGTTGTATAGTCTTTGAACGTATAGTTGATATTATTGATAATAATGGTTCGGTGCATTAAGTAGGGACGGATAGCGTCCATTGACTCCGTGATACTGTAAGAAGCAGTGATCTCATTATTAAAATCATCTTTACCGAGCGCAAACTGCATTTTATTATTTGGATCTGCCGGAGAAAGCGTTACTGTTCCATTATTGTTGAATTTTGCTTTAATCCGATACCCTTTCCTGTCTTGACGAGTTTCATCAAATAAACCTGCATAGAAGAATAACGTTTCATCGTCAACTACATACATCATGACATAATTCTTCACGTATGGTGCATCTGTTTCTGAACCATTCAAATATGTTTTGTAATTTACAGCACTATAATTTCCTGAATAATCATTGAATGGCATCACACGAAGCAATGCCTTCCGATAGTGCTTTCGATAGTTTGGGGTATAGTTTCCATCAGGTGATTCTTCGATAGTCAATGGTAATACCCATTTGTCTGATAAGTCGATGCCCTCCATTGAAAAGTCGATAGGCATTAATGCTACATCTTGCCCGGCATTGATCTGCACCGTTTCTGAATGAGAGTAGAATTTTTTTGGCAATACTTGATAGTACAAGTCGGTACGATTATTGAAGCGTTCTTGGTTTAGTACTTTTAAGGTATCTGTATCCAAACCAACATGTACTGTAATGTTACGTTCATTGGTGGTAGATCCGCTCACAATGATTGGTAACTGAAATGTCGTCTTTTCATTACCAGATCTATAGCGTACATTGATTCGAGACACACCATCACTGTTAATGGGAGCTTTAAATGATATATAATGTGTAAACTGTTCATTTTCCCATTCATCATTGCACGAACTACATAAGCCGGCTATGGGTAACAGATATAATAAGATATTTTTCAGTTTCATATTCTAGTTTTTTTAGATTAATCATTGTAGGTCCATCCCGGGTTTTGGGTCAGAAGTTTATTTCGTTTCAGTTCACTGTGCTTGATGGGCCAAAAATACATTTTCGGTGAGAAAGTAGCAGAAAGATTTGATATAGGAACCGGTGTGTGGAACAGGTCTTTATTGGCATTACTCATAAATGTATAACAACCGTAAACAGGCATTGCTTCCTCTACTTCCGCATCTTTCCAGCGTCGAAGATCATAGTAGCGTTTTCCTTCAGCAAAGAGCTCAATCTGACGTTCGCGTTTTAGTTTGATGCGAAATTTAATCGGGTTACTATATGTATCTGCATCATAATCGGGCACCCCGGCACGCATGCGTATTGGTTTTATACCTGTACGCATATCTTCTACGTTGCGGCTGATTGTGTAAGTGATGGAGCCATCCCAAGAAGGAACTTCATAACTAGCAGTCAATTCATTCAAAGCTTCTGCATACATCAGCAGGATATCAGCATATCGAATAGCTGGTTCATCTTTATCTTTTACCTTGGCTGCATCGCTATTATAATAGGTATCATCAGGATGCACATATTTAGCTACCCCAATGCCGGTGCGCAACCAGAACATACTATTTGCATAACCATTTCCATCTCCGCGATAATAGAATACTTGTTGATCTTGATTCTGAACTTCTGGTTCATTACCTAGATGCCAGTACATACCATTATAAGCAATGGACGCATAGAAACGTGGTTCACGTTCAGCATATTGCAAAGATACTCCATTTGGAAGCGGTTTGTGATCTGTATTATTTGTTGTATAACCAGTTGCGCGAGGGCGAGTATCTATGCGTCCTTGATAAGCTGGAGTACCTGCATATTCAGAGTTCATTCCCGGACAGTCAGTGCCATCGCTCATATAATAGGCATCTACCTGTTTCATGGTGGCGCCGTGCGTATTCCATCCTTTAGCTACAGTGGGCAATTGATGAATGACCATATCTTTGATGCGTTCACCGGAAATATTTTTTCCACGAGTAAAAATCAATTCAGGATTGTCCATAGCAGTTACCTGTCCGTTGAATAGAGAACGATAAGATTCGAACGGATCAATATTCTGCCAACCTTCTGGAAAATTTTTATAACTATATTCCGGGTGAATCGGAGGAGCGATGGTAGCAGGAAAAGCAATAGAATGAGTCGACCGGAAATCGGCTGTATAAATATGGTAAACGCCTAGTCCCATCACATCTTTGCAAGCAGCTGCTGCTTTAGCCCATTTACTGTTGTCGTATACAGGATTTAATAAACGTTTCCCGTCACGGTTGGTCATTTGCTGTGCATACGCATCATCGTTGCCATTCATTAGCGGACTTGCAGCATAAAGCATTGCCAAAGCACGGGTAGCTAAGGCGGCACCGCGAGTAGGACGGGTAATGGAAAGCTGGTCTCTTTTCAAAGGTAAACCCTGTGCTGCCAAGACCATCTCTTTAGCGATATAATCTACACATTCATCGTATGTATTGCGGGGAAGTTCCAAATCTTCGTATGACTGATTGTAATCAAAACCCTCATCCGGAACCAGTGGAATAGGACCATACTTCCGGAGTAACAACCAATAGTAATAGGCACGAACAAAGCGGGCTTGTGCTTTGAGGTCAATGATTTCCTCCGCACTATGCTCAATGCTCATATCTGCATACTGGATGAAAATAGAAGCCTGTCGAATACCATTATAACAACGGTTCCAAGTATCTTGGAAAGTGTTTTCATCGTATGCTCCTTCACGGAATTTATTATAAGATAAAGCACCGCCTTTGGTTGCATCCACTGTAACATCATCATCGCCATAATACATGCAATCATCAAACACAAAAGGTGTATTACGTTTACTTGCAACATCACAACATTGTCCCAACAAATAGGTATACGCCTGTGCCAACCATTGTTCTGTTTTTTTATAGTCGGTAAAAACTTTATCAATTGTTTCTCTATCCTCAAAAATGTAATCAGAATCCAAATAATCGGAACAAGAAGTGGAACTGATCGCAAAAATTGCGACTAATAGTATATATATTTTTTTCATATCATTAATCATTTATAAGTTAACGCTCAAACCTAACGTTACGGATTTGGACAATGGATATTTCTCTCCATTATTGCTACCCATTTCCGGGTCCCAGAGTTTGAAACTAGACCATGTAAGTAAATTGGTTCCAGTCAAGAAAATACGTACATTATTAAAATGTATTTTGTTAACCAGTGCTTTGGGAAGTGTGTAGCCGATATCAACCGTTTTCAAACGTACGTAGGAACCGTCACGCAACCAGTAAGTAGAGTTGCGGTAGTTATTAGTATAAGCATAAATCGTTGTATTTCCATTTCCTTGGTCCGTGTAACTTAGGCGGGGGAAAGTAGCATTGGGATCCTCGTTGGCTGCAATACCTAATTTCTCGGCAGTATCCGCATCTACCCAGCGATTATCCAAAGTTCCTTTAATAATATTACCCCATTGCCCTTCGCTGAAAGCTCTGATACATTTCCCGGACAAGAAAAACTGCGACTTGCCCGCGCCTTGAAAATGCAAATTGACATCAAGTCCTTTCCATTTAACAGAAAGCCCAAGACCATAAATCAGATTCGGACGATTAGTAGCTCCTACTGCTACAATATCGTTGTCATCCACTACACCATCACCATTTACATCTTTGTATTTAATATCACCGGGCATTACAGGACCATACTTTTGAGTAGGACTATTGCGAATATCATCGTAATCCTTGAACAGTCCTAATGCAATCAATCCTTTATTCTGGTTCACTCGATAGCCCTTTTGCATTTGATAGGGATATACATTGTTAGCTTCGTCTCTTTCAATAATCTCATTTTTGCTGTAAGTCATATTACCACGTACTGTCAAACTTACCTGATTGAACCTCTGTTTGAAAGAGAAATTGCCATCGAATCCCTTGGAATTTACTTTACCGACATTTGCAAAAGGACTCTTTCCTTGCAGGCCAATCATGCCAGGCAAATACTGGCGTTGCATGAAAATTCCGCTACGGCTTTCATCAAAGTAATCAACTGTCAATTTGAATTTGTCATCAAACAAAGCCAAATCTACTCCCAAATCTTTCTTCGTTGCCACCTCCCAAGTAACTTGGTCGGAAGCTAGTTCTGTGTAAGTTAATCCTGTGAATCCATAAGAACTACCGTAGTTTGCCCAATCATAACTATTGCCTTCGCCAATTGCGTACAGATAAGGGAAACGTACATCTGCATTGTTATGACGAATCTTATCATTACCTACTTTACCATAAGAGAAACGCACTTTGAACATACCCATCCATTTCCAATTCTTTTTGATAAATGATTCTTCTGCAATGTTCCATGCTAAAGAGTATGCTGGGAAGAAACCGAAGCGATGTCCTTTTGCGAAATTCTCCGAACCATTATAGCCGAAGTTGAAATCTACGAAATATCGATAGTTCCAGTTATACGCAATTCGCCCTGCCAATCCTTGATTACGTCTGTTGACACCATTTTTCAGATCATCACCTAAGTCTTGTGTTTTGATGTACGAGTCCTGTGTGTATTTCAACGTAGCATTGAGATGATGTGCCTTAAAACCGCGTTCCCAATTAAGCATCATATCTAAAAATTCACGACGGTTACCGCTAGAACCACTTTCTTGATGCATATTGCTACTGTCCGAAATTTTCTTGAATACCAAATTTCCATTTTCATCGCGTGAACGTTCGGCACTCCATTGCTCAGGCCATTTACGACGATTGATGTGATTGTTATTATAGGTATCATAGCCGAAGCGTCCAACAAATTTCAGACCTTTGGTGATAAACTTCAAATTCTGTTCCAACGTAATATTTGTCTGAATCACATTTTCCCAGTTTTCATTGAATCCAGTCTGTGTAGCTGCTACCCATGGGTTTGTTTTGTTGCCTGTACCTACTGCCGGAACACGACCGTTGGAATAAAGTAAAGGAGTACGAATGGCGGTATAGCCAAAAAGTTCACCCCATACATCTGCATCACCCAGTCCCGGACTGTTTCTCTTAGATAACCAACCGGATACACCTAACTTTAATAGTGTAGTTTTCGTGATATCAATATCTGTATTCAGACGATAGTTGTAACGACGATAGTTTGCATTAGTGTTGTAATCGTCTTTCAACGCTTTATCAGTGTTGTACATGCCTTCTTCATCAAGGTAACTAATAGAGGCGTAATACCGTGCAGTAGAACCACCACCGCTTAAATTCAGGTTAACGCGGTGTTGCCATGAGCCTTTCCTCAACAATAAATCCATCCAATCCACATTCGGATAGAGATCTGGGTCTAATCCGTTTTTTAGAATCTCCAGTTCCTCCGGTTGATATACAGGTTCATAATTGCGTGTAATTCGTGACTCATTCAATAGGTTTGCATACGAAATCCCGTCTTCAAATTCAGGTGTAATAGTGCGCATGTTGTAGGTGGTTTGTGCCTTTATGTCGATCTTGATTTTCCCGGATTTACCATGTTTAGTGTTAATCAATACAACGCCATTAGCTCCTTTAGAACCGTATATTGCAGTAGCGGAAGCATCTTTCAAGATAGAAAAGTCTTGAATATCCTCAATGTTGATTTCATCCATGCTACGTTCGAACCCATCTACTAAAATATAAGCACCGGTTCCAGCCCCAAATGTGGAAATACCGCGAATCCAGAATTCTGAAACATTTTGTCCTGGTTGACCGGAAGTCTGGCGGGCTAATACACCTGCAACGTTACCTGCCAAAGCATTAACAACACTAGACGACGGATTAGCCATCAGATGTTCCATGTCTACTGTAGTGATGGCACCGGTTTGTACCAATTTACGTTGTGCACCGGTACCTGTGATTACAACCTCATCAATAGTAGTAGCTACATCTTCTTCCATTTTTATATTGACCGAACGCTGTTCCTTAATCAATACTTCTTGTGTCTTATATCCAATATATGAGAAGACCAGTCGGTTATAAGGTTCTACTTTAATGGTATATTTCCCGTTGATATCAGTAATGGCTCCTAATCCGGGAACATCCTTGACGATAATATTCACACCAATAAGCGGTTCCTTATTACTGTCAGAAACAATACCCGATACAGTAACAGTTTTCTGAGCCATTGTGTCGGTTACTACACATAGCAACAGTATACATAAAATTGTTATTTTTTTCATTTTTATACGGTGTTTATTCATTAATATCTTCTTCAGGCACATCTTCTTCAAGGCCAATCTTTCTGATTCGATAGTTGTTGGCGTCTCCCACATATATCGTATTATCACGCTCATCCCACGCAATTCCTTTAGGCCGGTTAAAACGTGCATCTTCTCGTAAGCGGCCATTTGCATACCCCCATGGGTTTGAATTCAAACTAGCGCTACCACGTCCGGCATAGGTAGTCACTTGACCCAAAGGAGACAAGATACGAATGGCATGATTATGCCTGTCTGTCAAATAGAAGTCATATTCATCCGAATTTCCGGCATATTCTGGGTTCTTTACAAATACACCAGAGTAGGGATTACCGAATCGAGCCTGATTACCGACCCCATCCTGATAAACATAAGTGTCTTTGTTACTATTAACACCTGCAATGACATAGGGAGCGGTAAAGGTTTCCCCATTGAAATCTGAGCGAAGAATATAATTGCGATTGATGACCATGAAATAAGCATATTTACCAGTTGGATGAATCATAATATTGAACTCCCATTCTTTGTCTTGCACTTTTAATATTGTCTGAGCGGCATCATCTGCTGTACCAGGTCTGACAGGGGTTGTTCTCTTTCCTGTTGCAAATTCCTCTATAACATATTTCTTTACCCGATAAAGCAGACTGTTCTGGTAATTGGAGAAGTAGAGGTCGCCAGTAGTAGGATGTATTGCAGCAGCTTGGCATCCTTGGTTCTGTACGATCACCCTTCCATTGCCCCACGTGAACCCACACGGCTTCGTTCCTCCTTCAATTCGATCGAACATCATAACAGCCGTACTATTAACATTTCCTTGCGCTAATCCTACAATCATGTGATATTTTCCATTGTCATCTTTATAGAAATCAATGGTTCGGCAACGCTGTGAGCCTACAAATGAGTTCTTGGGAATCATTGTATAGACCTGCTTGTTTGTGAAGTCAAAACAACGAATACCTTGTCCTACACCTTCAGCGTCTCCTGCGTCTTCTGCATCATATAGCAAATTATGGTCCTCCGGGTCCCAAGTCATAAAACAGGGATTCGTAATGGAGCCACAATCATTAAACGGACCATCTTTTGCTGAATTGGAACCTTGCTCACTAGTTGCACCACACAAGGAACTTACCACCACTTGGCGTTGATATTCAAACTTAATTTCGGCTACCTCGGCTGAATAGATTTCTTCTCCTTGTTTGATAGTTACCTGGATTTCACCCGAATAAGCCTTCGTTGGTACAATACAATATATGACAGTTGATTGTACGTTGACCACAGGCGCCTTCTGTCCGCCGATAGTGACTTCTATCAGAGACGGGTCATTGCCGAAGTTTTCTCCATAAATAAGAACCTTCTGACCTGCAGCACCATTAGTCGGACTGATTTCCTTGACACTAATAGGAAGCTGCGGGTTAAAGGGACTGCCACCACTTCCTTGAGCCGGAGTGACTTCTTTTCCATTATCGCAACTCTGTAATAGAAAAGTGGTCAATGTAAACATTCCCCATAAAATGCCCAAACAGGCTTTCATTACTTTTTGTTTCATAATAAATTAGATTAAATATGTTAATAAAATCGCATAAGCAATAAGTATTACTTGTTTTTCTGTATAGGATATTTATTTCTGAAAGTAGGGTGCCACTTCCAAGATGGAAGGTGCGTTACTCTTGACGGAAGGCCATCCATCGTTACTCCAAATCAGTTTATCCATTAAAACATATCTTCCGTTTTCGGCTTCTTTCTTCTTGTAACCGTGGTAGATGATCCAGTCAGTTCCTACATCATCCTGAATCAGAATGGAGTTATGTCCAGGTCCTGCCCAAGTTTCATTGCCACTCATAATGATTTCACAATAATCATACAACATATCCCTTCCTGTCTTATCTAAATAAGGTCCAAGCACATTCTTTGAACGCCCTACCACAGTTTGATATGTACTGGTTGCTCCATTACAACAAGTTCCTATGGAAGCAAACAAGTAATAATATTCTCCACGTTTGTATATGTTGGTCCCTTCAAAACGATTTCCACAAATACGCTTCTTCAGGACTGGGGTTCCATCCGTTTTTTTCTTTATTTCCAGGCCATTATCCGTGAGTTCTGTAGCATAGATACCCCGAAAACTTCCCCAAAACATATATTTTTTGCCATTGTCTTCATAAAAGAACTGGTCAATGGAATTTTGTACCCCAATCACTTTCGAGTCGATCAAACACCCTTTGTCTATAAATGGTCCTAGAGGAGAGTCTGACACAGCAACTCCTACATTACTTCTCCACTCATCTCCCCATATAGCCCATGAATAATAAAGTACATAATGATTATTGAAATAACGTATCTCTGGTGCCCAAATATTGTGGTCGCCACCCCAAGTGGGGCGAGTAGCATCCGTGAAAGCTGTACCCTTATACTCCCAATTCACCAAATCTTTGGAACGATAAATAGGAACATTTCGAGTATTCTCTGTTCCATAGAGATAGAAATAACCATCTTGGGCACGAATTACTGTAGGATCTGGTGCGCTAAAAGCAATAATCGGATTGCAATAACCACGCACTAATGTCAATATCCGGACAGACTTATCTATTAACACTGTTTCGCTATCGGCATTCGTTAGACACAGAGGAAGTAGATAGTACGTAGGATGTAGTTTAGTTGATTGAATAGTTAATTTCGTAGAAGCTTGATTATTCCCTGCAGAATAAGTCAATCCACCAAGAGTATACGAGTCATCAGGTAGCAACTCATAAGATGTTCCATGAGCTGCATTATAATCATTTACCAACTGTACAGCCTCTGGTGCAACACTTAACGTACAATGAAATGTACTCTGGTTTGTGCCACTAAAATCATAATAAGATTTAATGTCTACTTCTACTTTTTCTTGGTTTAATAGTATTTCTCCGCTAATACTCTCCAACTTGACAATAGCTGCTTGGACATCTATCGTAAGAAGTAAATTTCTTTTGTTTTCTTGAGCGCTAACCGATGCACTTTCTAACCGAAGAGGGAGTACATAATTAGTTTTTTCCCTCTTCCATCTTGAGAAGATTTCAGAGGAATGAAATTGAATTTCTATACTTTTTTGTTTCTCATTCGCTTTCAGTGTTAACATTTCCTCTAGCTGATAAAGATCTTCTGGAAGCAGTTGAAAGTTTGTTCCATTGTTAGAATTATAAGCTTTCAATTCACTGTCACTCCAAGTTTTCAATCGAACAGATATCTCTCCATTCAAAAGGGTACTCTTGCAAACAAGCACATTGTATGAAACGAAATTCTGGTCGGGCACTAGATTCAAATTCTGGAATCCATTCTGTTGTAAATACACAGATACATTAGTCTCATCTCCTTCTTTTCCATTCGACTCTTCATTATTATCGCTTGTCGAACAGGAAAACCAGAATAGTGTGCTCAATAGCATTACTAGATTCCATCGAAGAATTGATACAGTAGATAAGTTACACATAATATCACTCCCTAATAGAAAATTACTTGCTACCACTCAATTTATTCATTAACACTTGCATCCAGTATCCTCCAATCACGGAACGTGCTCTGAAGCCAACCCACTTACCACTATCAGTATGATGCCAGTCACTGATAGGTACACGAGATACTGTCTCGTTAATATATTTATAAACAGGATCAGAGAATTTCTGGAAAGTTTCCTTGTCTGATGACATAGCTGCCGTCCACATGATCCAATCGGATTTGGTGTATTCTTTGCGGGAATCCAAAGGAAGTCCGTAAAGATTCTGTTTAGTCAGGTAATAATTGAGCTCTTTTTCGATTACATTGTTAGGGAATAGGTTCAAATTCCACAACTTATCCCACACCATATTATACTTTTGGCTCCAAGTGTTCTTACGGTCAAAAGCCAAACGGTAGTGATCACCTTCATTTGCCATTTTTTCCCATTTCATCGCCATTTCTTGGGCTATTAAAGCATATTTGTCTGCTACATCATTCAATCCGAGCATACGAGCCATTTCGCTGTATCCAGCTACCCCCATGATAGCTTTTACAGAAAGATTGGCATTGTGTGCCCAATGTCCGGCGAAGT
>CAJJNP010000080.1 GCA_905193145.1 uncultured Odoribacter sp.
AACGTTGATAGTCTCACACCCTCAGTGTTGTTCATGGGAGTGCTATAATCATACCTAATACTCCCATAAGTGAGCCCCAGACCGAAAGAGATAGGAGGATGATAGCAGGATTCAGACCGGTTATTTTTCCCATGATTTTAGGAACGATTATCGTATCTTGGATGATTTGGACGATGGCAAAGACGGCTAAAGCAGAAGCAATGATAATCCAGAAGTTTTGTCCCGTATCGGCAGCTTTGAGGATAGCCAACAAGATAGTAGGAAGAAAACCGATGATCTGAAGATAGGGAACCATATTCAAAGCACCGATGAAAAGCCCTAAGCCGATGGCCATTGGAAAGTCTATAATGAGAAAGCCGATGCTGAATAATATACCGACACAAAGGGCTACAAGTGCTTGTCCGCGAAAATAAGTATTCATGCCGTTTTGCACATCTTTAACGAGATTGGTTGTGAAAGTGCGATATTTGGCGGGTAATAAATGAATCCATCCTTCTGCTATTGCTTCGTAATCCAGTAATATGAAAAAGACATATAATAAAATGATGAAAGATGCTAAAATACTGAATAGGAAGTTTATAGATTCGGATAATAACATCCATAGTTTAGGTACTGTGTTTTTTATCGTGTTAATTATATTCTCTTCACTTAAGATGCGGTTCAGTGTATTCATGTCTATGTTTTCATGAATAAAATCTGAAAGACTTTGGGGCACATTGGAATTGTGGGATATGCCATTAGTGAAGTACAGCACCAAGAGGTCTTTTACTTTCCCGAACTCTTCTAACATTGGTGGTACTAAGAAATAAAAGGCAGTGATTCCTATTATGGTAATGGATATTAATGCGCAAAAAATGGAAAGTACCCGACTTTTGAAACGTAGTTTATATTGGAACAATTTAACTAACGGATAAATCATATAGGCGATAAGCCATGCCAAAAAGAAAGGTAATAACACTCCGCTGAGCCTTTCGACCAGCATTAATAGTCCGATTATAAGGACACAACAAATAGTACCACGTATAAAACTGTCGAATGTTATTTTCTTTCTTTCCATATTTATAGATGTTTTTATCCTTTTTCTTTATCTTCTTCCAATGCCCGTAAATAGCATTCCCGGCATAGTGGTTCGTATTCTGTAGTTTCTCCCAATAGCACTTGTTTGTCATTTTTTACTGTTCGATGGGAAAAAGAAGCAAGTTGCCCGCACTTCACACAAATCGCATGCACTTTTGATACTTCATCGGCTATGGCACATAAACCCGGCATCGGACCAAATGGATTACCTTTAAAATCCATATCTAAGCCGGCTATAATCACTCTTATACCATTATTTGCCAGTTGATTACATACTTCGATTAAACTACTGTCGAAAAATTGTGCTTCATCAATACCTACTACATCTATTTCGGAAGTGAATAATAAGATACTGGCTGATGAATCAATAGGAGTGGAGGATATTGTGTTACTGTCATGCGATACTACATCTGCTTCGGAGTAACGGACATCGATAGCCGGCTTGAATATTTCTACACGTTGACGGGCAAATTTGGCACGTTTCAAACGACGGATCAGTTCTTCTGTTTTTCCTGAAAACATGGAACCGCAAATAACTTCAATTCTTCCTCTTCTTCTGGTTTCCTGTATGTGATCTTCTGAAAATAATACCATGATTTAGTGTGTTATATTTGGTTGCAAAAATAACACTTTTGTTCGCTTTCTGATGTTTTTTCATTATTTATTTCTACATTTGTGGCATCTACAAAAAGGAAAATAAGAATAGTATGCAAGCACTATTGACCAATATAGAACTGGATATTCAAGAGTTGAAGTATTTGATGGATGCTTTTTCGCGTGAGCCGAATGCTGCCTTACGTGAGGTATTGAAACGGAGTATCTTGCAAATGCGTGCCCGGCTGGATCAATTGTTGTTAGAGCTGGATGCGGAACAGAAGTCTTTTGAAGAAAAAGTGGAATCGGTTCGGTTGGAAGAACAGATTCTGGAGAAGCAGGTGCCGATGGATATTGAAGAAGAAGTTTTGCCAGAAATGGACCCTGTATCCCCGGTGAATATCCAGATAGATGAAAAGGTGCAAATACCTTCTACCCCGATTTTGGGTGAACGTATTAGGCCTGCCGCGGATTTACGGCGTTCGATTAGCTTGAATGATTCTTTTCGTTTCTCACGCGAATTGTTTAATGGTGATAATGAACAGATGAATCGGGTGATAGAGCAGATATCGGAGATGAGCTCCTTGGAAACTGCTGTTGCTTTTCTTGGCTCCAAAGTAGATGTCAATGAAGAAAATGAAGCTATGGCAGACTTTATGGAGATTCTGAAAAAGTATTTTAATTAATCTGATACCATTAGTCGTATGGGAAAATTATATGTAGTGCCCACACCGGTAGGGAATTTGGAAGATATGACCTTTCGGGCTATCCGAATTTTGAAAGAGGTTGATCTTATTTTGGCAGAAGATACCCGTACTTCCGGAATTTTGCTGAAACACTTTGAAATAAAGAATGCAATGCAATCTCACCATAAATTTAATGAACATAAAACGGTGGAGAGCGTTGTTAATAGAATAAAGGCCGGTGAAACGGTTGCTTTGATCTCGGATGCCGGTACACCGGGTATTTCGGATCCTGGCTTTTTGGTGGTACGCGAGTGTGTGCGCAATGGTATTGAAGTGCAATGCTTACCGGGAGCAACGGCTTTTGTTCCTGCATTGGTAGCTTCGGGATTGCCTAATGAGAAATTTTGTTTCGAAGGATTTCTTCCTCAAAAGAAGGGGCGCATGACGAAACTCAAGTCTTTGATAGAAGAACGGCGTACGATGGTGTTTTACGAATCTCCCCATCGTTTGCTGAAAACCTTGACACAGTTTGCCGAATATTTTGGGGCAGAACGTTTGGCAAGCGTATCCAGAGAGATATCTAAACTTCATGAAGAAACCATTCGTGGTAGTTTAAGTGAATTGATAGAACACTTTACCGAAACGGAACCCCGTGGAGAAATAGTGATTGTAATTACAGGAATAGACGATTAAATAACTTCATTTAAAAACGTAAAACGTAAACGTATGAAAAAGTTAGCAGTTTTAATTGTATGCGCAGCCATGTTGGCTTCGTGTGATGGCTTTAAAGGTGGTAGCAAAGATCTTAAGGCTGAAAATGACTCCTTATTGATAGAATTGTCACAGCGTAATGCTGAGTTGGACGAAATGATGGGAACATTTAATGAAATTCAAGAAGGTTTCCGTCAAATTAATGATGCTGAGAGTCGTGTAGACTTACAGCGTGGCACAATAACCGAGAATTCGGCATCAGCCAAACAGCAAATTGCTTCTGATATTGAGTTTATTACCAAACAAATGGAAGAGAACAAAGCTCAGATTGCAAAGTTGCAGGCTATGTTGAAGAGTAGTAAGAACAATTCTGCTCAGTTGAAAAAAGCGGTGGAATCTCTGACTCAGGAACTGGTTACCAAACAACAACGTATTGAAGAGTTGCAAGCCGAACTTGCATCTAAGAATATTCGTATTCAGGAATTGGATGCTGCCGTCAGCGGATTGTCTGCTGATAAAGAGTCTCTTGCAGCAGAAAATGAAGCAAAAGCCAGAACCGTGGCTGAACAGGATAAGGCTATTAATGCTGCCTGGTTCGTATTTGGCACGAAGTCAGAATTGAAGTCGCAAAAGATTCTTCAGAGTGGAGATGTCTTGAAGAATGCTGATTTCAATAAGGACTATTTCACTCAGATCGATATTCGTACAACTAAAGAGATTAAATTGTATTCAAAACGTGCAGAGTTATTGACTACTCATCCGGCTGGTTCTTACGAATTAGTGAAAGATGACAAAGGACAACTTACTTTGAAGATTACAAATCCAAAAGAGTTTTGGAGTGTGTCGAAATATTTGGTTATCCAGGTTAAATAATGAAATATAAAAATCTCTTTTTTGATTTAGACGATACATTATGGGCATTTTCAGCGAATGCGCGTGATACATTTGAAGAAATGTATGATAAGTACGGACTGGGTGCTTTCTTTGATTCTTTCGAACATTTCTATTCGCTTTATCAACAGCGAAATACGGAACTTTGGATAGAATACGGTAATGGTCGGATCACAAAAGAGGAACTCAATCGCCAACGCTTTCTGTATCCTCTTGAGGCAGTAGGTGCTGGCGATTCTGCTTTGGCGGTAGCATATTCGGAGGGTTTCTTTTCCGTTATTCCCACCAAGAGCCGGCTGATGCCTCACGCGAAAGAAGTACTTGAGTATTTAGTTTCCCGTTATAATCTCTTTATTCTGTCGAACGGTTTTCATGAACTCCAGTCCCGTAAGATGCATTCTGCGGGAATAGATCACTATTTTAAAAAAGTAATTCTTTCGGATGATATCGGACTTTTGAAACCTGCTCCGCAATTGTTTTATTTTGCTCTTTCGGCTACTCAATCTGAACTGCGTGATTCATTGATGATAGGCGATAGTTGGGAGGCTGATATGGTAGGGGCCAATGGAGTAGGGATGCATCATGCTTTTTATAATGTGTCCGGTCGCACCGAATTTCCTTTTAAACCTACTTATCTTTTGAAAGACTTGAAAGAGTTGATGCAAATATTGTAGTATTTGTGAATAAGTCGTACTTTTGCGGTGAAAAATAACGTATAAAGTTATCACTGCTATGGATACTATATTGCCTTTTGCTTTACTTTGTTTTACTTCCTTTTTCACATTGACAAATCCATTGGGTACCATGCCTGTGTTTCTTACGATGACGCATGGAATGACAGACAAAGAGCGGCAATCCGTGGTTAAGCGTGCTACTATTGTTTCTTTTATTACTTTGATGGTTTTTGTCTTTGCCGGGCAATTCTTATTTAAGTTCTTCGGAATATCCACTAATGGGTTTCGTATAGCAGGTGGAGTTATTATTTTTAAGATTGGCTTTGATATGTTGCAGGCTCGATATACACCTATGAAGTTGAAAGATGAAGAAATTAAAACCTATGCCGATGATATTTCAATTACCCCTTTGGCTATTCCTATGTTATGCGGTCCGGGAGCGATTGCCAATGCTATTGTATTAATGCAGGATGCCCATACAATTGAGATGAAAAGTACTTTGATTGGGATGATTGCATTAATTTACTTTATAACTTTTCTTATTCTTCGTGCTTCTACTCGTCTGGTTAAGATTTTGGGAGAGACTGGTAATAATGTGATGATGCGCTTAATGGGATTGATATTGATGGTAATTGCCGTAGAGTGTTTTGTCAGCGGTCTGAAACCGATTTTGGTAGGAATATTAAAAGAGGGGATGATGTGATAAAACAGACTTTGTAATCGGATGTAGCTTATGTGTTATTTTATCTCAAACAAGCTGTATTTAAAAAGTGATCAATTTTTGCGGAATTAACTTCCTCCGATATGGTAGTGTTCATGTTAAAACTTCAGAGACTGTCTCAAAATGGGATTTGAAAGTTGAAAAGTTTATAAATTGAAACTTTAGAAGAGAAAATCTCCCTGTTTTAGTCTTGTATTGTAATGAATTAAGGCAAGAACAGGGAGATTTTTATACTATGACTTACAAAATATAAGGGCTGTCTTATCTTTTTTACTTTGAGACAGCGTTTTATATCTAATTACATATCAGTTTAGAAATATGATTATCTATTTTTATTATATATATTCCGGGAGATTTTATTGGAATCTCGTTCCAGCCTTTATCACAGAGTATACTCAAAATTTGTCGTCCTTCAATACTGAAGATTTCAACCAATTGCTTGTCTTTATCACTCTGTACATAGAGGTTTCTTTCTGAAGTATAGAATTTTATGGAATCTTCTTGTTGGCGAGTGATCGTTGTAGATGTTCGTTTTTCGGTTATTGTAAAATCATCTACCAAAGCTTCTGAAGTACCAATGTTTACAATTCTGAATCTGACAGGTGCCGTGATTTCTTCATCTATGATATAGGTATTCATTTTATTCTCTGTCAGGGTAATAGTTGATCCATATGTTACCCAATTGCTGCCATTGTCTTTGGATATCTCTATTTTAATTGTTTGCGGGGGGGAAGTGGCTGTCTTTTTCCCGGCAATGAGGCTAACGGATTTTATATCTTCAAGAGTATTGAATTCCATTTCTATTTTTCCTCTTTTGATAGAAGCTACCCGTAATCCGTTTCCCATATTGGTTTCTGTAGTGGCGTAAGTTATTGCATTTGAGAAGTTCCAACTGCCCAGTATTCCGCTTACGTTTTCTTGATTCCAGTTAGGTTTGGAGATACTTTCAAAAGTTTCTACCAATCGATTGTATGAGGTTTTGTTGACAGTGAAAGATATTATATTATTTTCTTCTTTAATATTCAAAAGGGAGGTTTCCGTAGGAGTACCGGTCCAGCTTCTTAAGGAAGGGGTTGTGTCATCTGTCAATGATTCACGCTGAGTTGTTCCGGGAAAAGTGTTCCCTCCTCCATCTGCCAATGAATTATTGGCTCTTATAAGTTCATAATATACGTGATTGGGGTTATTGTTAATGGTATTCTGTATCCATACATTCGGATTAGTTGAATCTACTCGAAAAACCAACATACCTTTTCCTGGCAAGTATTTGTCCCATCCCTCCTGAATTCTGTTTTCCAGAATAAAAAACTCTTTGGGTACTGCTGAATTTATGCGGAAACTTTCATTAGAGGTAGTCAATGGAGGTAAAGTATAATTTCCCGATTCTTTTATTAATTCAGGCGATGCCCAACCAATGGCATAACGTTCGAAAGCAGAGTAGCTACAGGGGGTTCTTCCATTATTCAGATATCCTCCGCTTGCCATTAAAGACCAATCGCCCGGATGCGGTGCAGAACCATTTTCTTCATAGTCGGTATCGTAAAAATCCGGTAACCCTAATACGTGGCTAAACTCATGACAGATAGTGCCTATACCGTCTCTGATCTTATTATTCTCTCTTCCGGCCAGTTCTGTAGAGCATGCATAGCGATTACAATAAACTCCGTCCAATTTTACACGACTGTAATTTAAAGCATAAGCATGAGGCCAAATGAAATCAGCATTATTTCCTGCATGAGATCCTCCTCCTGCAAAAATTACATATATCATATCCACTTCTCCATCATCATTTAAATCATAATTAGAGAAATCTACAAATTGGTCTGCTTTTATGCAAGCATCACGAACTAAAGCCTGTCCATTGTCTGATCCCAATGCATCTGTTTGTTTATAGTCTAAGGTTACAGGACCCACAATATCAAACTGCGGTTCGAATATTCCTCTTGAAGTATCATAGAAGTAATCTCTTACGCTACCGGTAAAATCATCTTCTCGATAATTGGGTTGATTGATGGTCGCATCGAATAATTCTCTTGAATTATTGGGCAAGAATGAGCGGTCGGTAAATTGAGCCAGAATAATAATTCCTTTAAATTGTGTTGAAGAAATTCGTTTTAAACTGTTCTCTCTTATCAAAGAATTTGCCAGAGAACGGCTGAGCTTGGGCTTTGATTGCCTGGAGTGTAAATACCGTTTGACGGAATTTAAGAAGAGAACTTCATCATTGCTACGTTCAGTCGGATCTTTCGCTGTATATTTTCCGGGAAGGATATTTTCATCATGATTTTGTACTGCATATTTGTAAAAACCATCTGGAGATTTTATAATTGTATATCCATCTGTTGTTGTTATAAAATGTAAGAATTCATCTCCATGCAATTTTGCATGAAATTCTTTTCCGTCCGGTTGTTGTAGCTTAAAAGGCGTCGGATCAGCAGGTATTGCCCAGATATTTCCTACCTGTGTGATGAGGAAACAGATAAGAACCCAATTTAATATATTACGGAAATTCTTCATAATAAATAGGTGTGTTTTGCGATTTAGGGAAATAAAATAAGGCAGGCCTCTTTGCCTGCCCTATTATTAAATTTGAATAGCTCTACTATTGTTATTCTATCGGTGCGAATAACGCATTGGCTTCTACATGTGAAATCATAAGAGCATAACCCGTTTTTTCAGCTTTATGCCTGATATAGATATAACATACTTTATTCTCGAAATCAGATAAGTCCACAGTGTGCATTTTGTTTACAGTATCTTTATTTAGAGTAGCTTTGTAATAAATTTTAGCTGCATCGGCCTGCTCTTTTGTTTCGATAGGTGATTCGGATGCGATAATTTCAAAAGAGTCAAAATAGATATCACTCGTTTGAACCGGCATTGCTCCGTACGAATAGGGTAAAAACGTAAATTCCGGAAATACACCGTCTGTAAAATCGGCAGTACATTCTATCAAGTCATCAGCAGCTAAGAGAGCGCCAGTATTGCCATCTATTGACCAAAGAAGCATTGCAAAAGATGCGTCATTAACTAATCCCAACTCCCAAGAACTTACGTTTCCGGCTTGAAAACCATCATCGGCACCGAGATTTATAAATGCCAAATTTTGGAGGAAGCTGGTAGTACTAAAGTTTTCATATACAACCGGGGCTCTATCCCAAGCCTTATCTGTTGTCAGTTTCTTAGCTTCTCCAAAAGCTACCCCTTCACGGTTCTGTGCATATGCACAATAATAGTATTCTTTTTGTGCTTCCAGTTCTTTTATAGTTACCACGTTTGTTTCTCCTACTTTGCGTGAATTCGATGGATAAACTACTCCATGAATTAAATCTAACTGATCTTGTGAGGTGGCCAGTACTATACCTTGCTGTATGACGGTATCCAGTGCATTGTTACTCGTTGTTTTCATACTCAGCTTTAGTGCTGTGCCATAGTTACCTAATGCTTCACCCGTTTCAACTATTGCCAATTTACTGGAGTCGAAAACCGGATTATAGTCTTCTTTCTTTTCTTCGCTACATGCAGCAAACAAAATAGAGACACAAGCAAAGGAAAAGAATATATTATATATCTTATTTTTCATAATCTTGTTTTTATCATTATACAATTTTCTCATTTTTCCTTATTTAAGGATTTTGATCGGCTTCTGAGATAGATTCGTTCTCTTGAATTTCTCTTAATGGAATCTGGTATAAGAATTTCCAATCGCCGGCTTCTATTTTTAACTTGGCTGCATCAAAATAGTTAGATCCTGCATAAGTACGGTCCACTCCTTTTTTCAAGCGTAAATGGTCATATAGCGCAAAGCCTTCGCCCCAAAGTTCCAGGCGTCTTTGGGTATATACATCGTCTACTGTGACAGATGCTTTATTCCATGACGGGTCACGGTTTACCATTAAGTCTTTCAATACAATGGCGGCTTCTGTTCCTTTATTCAAGTGCGCGAGAGCTTCTGCTTCTGTAAGATACATTTCGGACACGCGCATAAATACATTATCGGCCATCCAACTGGCAGCATATTTAAATTTCAAGTTAGTATAAGGAGGATATACTGCCGTTGCGTCTTCGGGACTAACGAATTGAGCCAGACGGGCATCTGTCGAAGAGAAGTTACTATACAGTTTTGCATCCATCTTTATATAATAACCACTTTTGCCACCGTAGCCTATACCAGTAGTGCAAATCCATGAAGAGAATGATGCAAATCCCAAAATATTGTCATTTGCTGTTGTTACATCCATTCCCCACATCCATTCTTTGTTATTAATTTCATTAAAACCGTCGGTGGCAATTTCAGTTGTATTCATCAAAGAATACCCACTTCTGGCAGCTTTTGCCATATCAATTGCTTTTTGCCATTCATTCATTACTAAATATGTACGCGAAAGTAGACCTTGTGCCACACTTTTATCAATCCTTCCTTTATCTGTACCTCTATCCCATCCATCCAAGAAATTGATGGCTTTCAGATAGTCTTTCTCTATTTGATCGTACACGTCTGCCACAGGGACACGACCTCTACGGCTTTCCCCTTCGGATGTAGTGATGATCAAGGGTACACCCGGTTGATTTTCATTACCTTTGTAAGTCTGTTGATACATCTGAATCAAATAACTGTATGATAAGGCTCTGAATGTCAACGCTTGTCCTTTAATCGCATGTAATTCCGCATCAAGGCTTTCATCCGGAATTTTTTCAATTATCGCGTTGGCATTATTAACCATCGTATAAAAGAAATTCCAATATCCGAATGTGCGCACATAAGGTTCGTCGCGATAATCGAACAAGTGATCGAATTTAAACCATCCGTTTACGTGCAGAGCCATATCGTCGCTCATGATATCGCTCATCAAAAAGAAACTTTGAAAACCATAATCACAATGTTGATATTGTCCGTCTGTACCCGATTTGGTTTGAAAGTCTGCATATAATCCTTTTAGTAAGGGTTCTACTATGGTTACTAATTTATCCGGATTATTTTTCGCCAGTTCATTCATTGCATCTCCGGTTGCTACATCCGTCGGATTAGTTGTTAGGTAGTCCTCTCCACAAGATACAACTGTGGCAGCGAATAAGGCTATTATTAATGATTTTATAATCTTCATATCCTGCATTTATTTAAAAGTTAATGTTGAAGCCAAAAGATACAGTACGGATTGCTGCATAAACTCCGTAATCAATAGTACCGTCCAGATTCTGTCTGGGATCAAGCCCTGTACGTTTTGATAAAAGCCAAACGTTATCAGCTACAGCAAAAAGTCTTAATGATTCGATTCCCAATTTTTGTGTATACATTTTTGGGAAACTATATCCTAATGATATATTTTTGATATTGAAATAATCACCTCTTGTCAAGAATCGGTCGGACATAGCCGAAAGATTCTGAGTACTCAATTGTACTCTTGGAACAGTTGCTTGTGGATTTTCCGGAGTCCATCTTCCAAAGATGTCAGTTGACCAGTTTGAACCTTCTTGTCCACCGCCCATCAATGAAGAGTAGCCGCTATCATATACATAACCTCCGATAGAGAAAGCTGTGTTGATATTCAAGTCAAATCCATAGGCTGTTAAAGAAGTTGATAGACCGCCGTATACATCGGGTAGGGACGATTTGCCGGTTTCGTAACGTGTTGCATCATTAGGGTTGGCTGTTGTTGTAGTGCTTACATTCCCATCTTTGTCTGTTACATCACGATAGTACAATGCTTCACCTGTGTTAGAATCCACACCTGCATATTTGTACATGTACCAGTCATAGATTGTACCTCCTTTTTTTCTCCAGATATTTCCTGTTGCATATCCATTGGGATCCTTGCCGGTTGCTAACTTAGTAATTTCATTTTTATAATGAGTAAGATTTAAGCTAACGTCCCATTTTATATTATTTGACTTGATAATATTAGCATTCAGTTCTACTTCGACACCGGTGTTTTTCATGTCCATATCATTTACCCATAATACATTAGGAGAACCTTCTGATGGAGCAAGCGGTTTGCCGTAAAGCAAATCGGTCGTTTTTTTGATGAAGAATTCCACGCTTCCTGTAATGCGATCTAAAAAGCCGAATTCTGCGCCGATATTAAAGTTGTTACTCTTTTCCCAAGTGATTTCTTTATTTCCTCTCCATACTTTTACACCACCAGGTTTTCCATCTTGTGCAACAACTTCGTATTGATCCATATAAGGCGTATTATTACCGATATTATCATTTCCTTGTGTACCATAACTTGCTTTTAATTTCAGATCTGTCAGGAAATCCACATCTGCCAACCAACTCTCTTCTTTCATTCTCCAAGAGGCGCCGGCTGACCAGAAGTTTCCCCAACGATTGTCCGGATGAAATTTAGAAGAACCATCACGGCGGTAACTTCCACTTAGATAATATTTATCATTATAGTCATATTGAACGCGACCGAAGAAACCTTCCAGACGATAATCGTTTTTATATGAAGAGGCTGATTTTATATCCGCACCGTTGTTTAACTCCGGATTTCCGGGCATATAAAATTGTTCTTTTCTGGCTCCAAGATAATTTACGTTATCTGCTTTAACTTCATGTCCCAGCAACACGTCTACATTGTGGCTGTTAAATCTATGAATCCAAGACAATAATTGATTGGTATTGAGTACAAAATATCTTTGAGATTCTTTTGTGGAACGTCCGTTTACATCTTTTGCATCACCTGCAATCGGTGTTTGGAATACAATTTTATTAGTAGTGAAATTATCAATACTCAAATTGGCTGTGAATTTGAAATCTTTGAGGAATTTAACCTCGCCATATACACGTGCGCTTAAATTGTCTACAGTTGTTTCACGAATATCGTTTATCATCGTATTATACGGGTTTGTACCTGTATTGTACGGTCTTTTACGATCTCCGTCACCCCAGTCTAACAGGTTTTCTCCCGTCGTTGGGTTGGTCATGATATTTCCCTGCGCATCACGTTCCCAGATCGGATAAATAGGTGCAATACCTTGTGCAAAAGAAAACATGCTTGAAGCGTATGAGCTTGCAATAGTTGCATTCGTTGATGTTTGACCATAAGCTACATTAAATCCTGTTTTTAACCAGTCGTTAGCCTGATGGTCTAAGTTGATACGTCCTGAATAACGTCTGAAATCGGAATTACGAAGATATGATTCGTCATCCAAATAGTTTAATGAAGCAAAGAATGTTGTTTTCTCATTACCTCCGCTAAGTGATAGATTGTACTCTTGGCGTAAGCCATTTTTGAATGGATCTTTCTGCCAGTCGTCATGATATAGTAGTTGGGCACTTGGATTCAAACGTCCTGTCACCGGATCTATTAACATATCATTGGCTACATTATAACTATTGTATCCTAAACGATCTATAAGAGTTTTTGATGCGTAGATACCAGCTTGGAGTGGCTCTAATCCTAAGGTTCCGTACATTGCTTCATGCTTGATAGCTTCCCAAAACATCTCATAATACTCACCTTCATCCCTGATAGTGTTATATGGTTTTACGGCTCTTGAATTAATACCCCATTTAGCTTCTAATGATATTTTTGTTTTACCAGAATTACCTTTTTTTGTTGTGACAATGATAACTCCGTTGGCACCACGAGCACCATACATAGAGTTTGCTGCTGCATCTTTCAATACAGTCATGGACTCGATATCCTGATTATTTATGGAGTTTAGAGAGCCTTCATAAGGAACACCGTCTACTACGATAAGCGGGGCCTTGGATGCTGATATGGAGCCTACTCCACGTACATAAATTGAAGATGAAGATCCGGGCTGACCCGAAGATGAAGTGGTCTGTACGCCAGCTACAGCGCCTTCTAATGCTTTAGAAAGGTTGGAAACTTGCATCTTTTCGATCTTGTCTTTTTTCACAGTACCGGCAGAACCTGTGAATGAAGATTTTTTGGCAGTACCGTAAGCTACTACCATTACTTCGTCAATTACTTGTGAATCAGACTTTAATATCACCTTTACAGTCGGTTTGATCGCCACTTCCTGTGTCTGCATTCCGATGTAAGAAATCTGCAAAGTCTTTGCAGAACTTGGTACGCTCGACAAAGTAAAATTACCATCTACATCAGTTATAGTACCTAAATTGGTACCTTTTACTAATACAGAGGCCCCAACAACTGGTTGCCCATCTTCTTCAGAAATCACAACACCTGTAACCTTCTGAGTCTGGGCAGTTACTAGACCTATACTTACAAAAAGGCAGGTCAATAACAGCATTAATTTTCTTTTCATAAATTCTCTCTTAAAGTTTAACTTTAC
>CAJJNP010000081.1 GCA_905193145.1 uncultured Odoribacter sp.
TATCCGATTTCCGAAAACGAGTCTTCATGAACTAAAACAGTTCAAAAAAATAAAGAAATACTACGAAAACACAAGTGACATAGAGGACTTGTATAACGTTGAATTTGAAACCATCGAAACTTACTCTGAGGATAATTTTCAAATAAGTGAATTGTTAATTCATTCACATCATGAGCATAACCTTAGAGAGAATATGCTTGGTCAAGAATGTACAGTGGAAGTGGGACAAGAACAAGAAGGCGTATGGGATGAAATTAAAGTTGGAGAAACGAAATATAGCCTTGCTTTAACTCAATCCTCATTGGAACAAATAGTTTTTAATGGTCAAAAATTCAATATAAAGAATAAAAACACTATAATACCACAATGCCAAATACTTGAGATTCAAAAAGAAAATGGCAAGATGAGACAAATTACATTCAAGATTCTATCAGAATATGTATTTATAAAATATACGAACCGAACATTAACTGAATTTGAGGAGTTTAGCAATTTGAAAAAATAAGTTGAATCTGAAATTTTGAGGATACTAACAACTTAAAATAAATTATTATGGCATATTTCAAAAATAAATATCAAATGCAGAAAGCTTCTGATGAAGAAATTCGGGAGTTTTTTGCTTCAACCATATTTGAAGGCACCTTTTCAAATGAAGTAAAGAGTAATAATCATGCAGATTATTTCAAAGGGCACATTCACTCGATCAAAGTTAATGGTGAGCCAACTAACGTAATCGGGTCATATATCAATGTGCCAACCGTTGCTAATGACATCGCAGAAGGTGAATGCACTTTTAAATGCCGTGTAAAGGATGTTGTACGAACATCTCCATCACAAATAAACTTCACTTTATCACCAAAAACGCTGAGAAGTAAAAGTGCATCTAAAATTAACCTGCGTATTGAGCCAAGGGAAGGTGAACTGACAAATGAAGATTTATTTGAATTATGGGGTGTAGATGATTGTGAGTGTATTGGATATTATCATTTTGACTCGAAATCCGGAGGTTATCTTATTGATGATCTTCGCAAAACCAATTTTGATCGCATACCACCATACCTTACAAATAAAAAGCCTATTACATTATGGCTTAAATATCCACAAAAAGATATTGAACTTGATAATTATTACCGATTTACATGGAAACTGTCTTATAAAGATTCCAAAAATCCTTATGAGATATACCTTGACAACAGATATTCGCTACAAACAATTACCCCAAAATGGTTTATAGACAAACTTTTTGAAGACAGACATAGCGATAAATCTAAAAATTTCGGCTCTGCTGCTAACTTTCTTGATACATTAAGTAAACAGCTTAGTGCCAGAGAATCTACATTCGTGTATGAGCTTTTGCAAAATGCAAATGATTACCCTGTTGAAGGGCAAATGGTGGACGTTGAATTTCATATTACAGACAATTATCTGTTATTCCTACACTCTGGAGAGAAGTTCAATGTGAGAAACATATCTGGTATTTGTGGTATTAACGAGAAAGAAAAGATTGCAAATAGAAAAACCATTGGTTACAAAGGAATTGGTTTTAAGACCGTATTCCTCAATAATCATTATGTGTATTTGAGAACTGGAGATTATTCTTTCCGTTTTGACCAAGGAGAAACTCCAGAAAAGAAACGTGGAGGAAGAATTAAGCGTCAGGATGCCCCATTCCAAATTTTACCTATTTGGACTGAGCATGATGAGGTATCTCCTGAGGTGAATTCTGTTTTTGATAAAGCTGCGCCAAAGTTCCAGGTAAAAATTGCATTGCGACCAGATAGCCCAAGGATATTACATTCTGGACGAAATTCTTATGAGAATCTTTTCCGGGAAGTATTTTCTGATTCTAATATTATCCTTTTTATTCCTAATATCAATTCTGTCCGTGTATTCATTAACGGTAATGAAGAACGTGCTTGTTATCGTAACAATGAAGAATGGATTGTAGGTGATTATGAAACAGAAATAGATCCTATCCTACAAAGACGTATCAACAAGACCATTAAGAAGGGAAAGAGTCGTATACCTGAAAAATATACTGATTTTGACTGTACAAGGATATCATTTGCTTGCAAGCATACCGGTGCAATAATATCACAAATTGATGATGCAACCTTATATTGCTATCTTCCAACTGGAGCTTCGTGGGGATTGCCATTCCTTATGAATACGGATATGATTCCTAAAGGTGATCGTAACGACATTGAAACCGAAGTCGAGCTCCTTGAACTAGAAGAAAGCGATTTGGAAGAGAATGACAATATAAACTTGGAGGATATAAAGGGGAAAAATGGCGAAACCAATTTCAATGAAGAATTGGCCTATGTAGCAGGTTCAAAGCTATTCATTTGGATTCGTGATTTGCTTACCTCAAAAAAATATCAACTTGGTTCTGTTTTTTCTTTGGTTCCTGATTTCAAGAAGTGTAAGAGAGAACATAAAGATTATTCAAGTTTTATAGAAAAATTTGAAGAAGCTTTCAACAACTGCATGGATACAGAAACTATCGTTCCTGTTCCTCAAGGTATCTCCCTTGTCAATAAGGTTATTTTAGATACAACTGGACTCAGCATATCTGGAATAATGTCCGATGACGAGTTCTGTAAATTCACGGGTATGAAAGATTATTATCTCCCATTGCCTATGCTACGCAAAGACAAGCATTTCAATTCTTTTTTAAAACGCTATGCTGAGGACGATCAAATTTTTGATAAAGACTATCTTAAAAATCTTGTCTCTAATGACGATTTTAAAGAATGGCTTAAAGATCAAGACAATAATAATAAGTTCTTGAGCTTCCTTCTAGGTAACGATTATCTGGAAGATTACTTTGATGAAACCATATTCATAGAAGAGGAATGTGGAAAGCTTTTCTCAGCAAGTGATTTATATTACAATATTGATGAGGAATTGAAAGATTTGTCTGCTTTTAGTTCCCATTTGTGCTATCTGTCATTCAAGACCCGTGATTTTTTCAAAGATAATGAGAAGTGGAATGAAATTATCGATGGGCGGTTCGCTGAATATGATTCTGAAAGCTTTATAAACGACACTTTGTTAAGTGACAACTGGGATGAAACTGTTAAGGCTTTGAAGGAATGGAATACCTCGTTCCATTTTTATAGTTATCTGGCTAAGAATAGTATTGTTCCAGACAACCTCTGTAGTCTGCCATTTTTCAAAGATGACCCAGAAGCGACTGTTGAAGACGATTTCCATGATAAATTTATTTTCCTTTCTTCTTCAGAAGGAAAGAAAACATGCAGTGCATCATGGTTGTCTTCTGTTTCTTTCTGTTTTGTATCATCCAAATACGATACAGCTACGCTTAATTATTTTAAAGAGAATGCCGGAGTTTTAGACTATTCTGATGACATTATAGTAAATGACATTATTCAGTCAGAGGACTATCATGACAATATAAATGAATCTCAACAGGAAAACAAGGAGACCAGTGTAGCATTTGTAAAGTTCTGTTTTGAACATGAATCTTCATTTGGTAGTGGTTCTTTACGAGATTATACTCTGAACTCTTACGACTGCGATGGAGACCAGACTTCTGTACTGTCCGAAGACCATATCTATTTCCCTTCTGCATATTTCGATGAGTACTCACAAAAAGATTGGTTGGATTGTGGCTGGATATATAGTATAGACCCAGATTATCTCAAAGTAGATAACGATAAAGAGAAGGTAAAGGCTTTCCTAAAAAAAACTTTCTATCTTGAAGAACTTGGTGCGGAGAACTTCTATACAGAAATTGTACGTCCAAAGATCAATAATATTATATCAAACACTAGTGGTGACAACGACAGGAATGGTTTAAAAAATATTGATTTCGTTTCTTACCTCGACCAGAACTACAAACTTGTTTTCGAACAAGAAAAAGATGCAGAAAGGTTTGAAGCGTTTATATTCTTGGCTGATGCTGAAGACGGAGGATTCTATGACATAGAATCAGATGCAACCTATATATATGCCTACGACTCAGAATTGAAGGAAATTCTGAATTCTGAATGGTTCCCAGCTAATATAGTGCACATGTGTACAAGCAAATATGGCGAATCTAAGTCAATACAGGCTATCAAAGCCAAGAAGTATGATTTTGCATTTTTTTTCAACGATGTCATAGCTGAGGAACTTGATAATATCAATGACACTATAAATTCCAAGGAAGCGAGTATAGCATTTCATTCCTTCATCATTGATCGTCTTGCTGACCTTACCGACAAGCAAAAGGAGGTAATGAAGGGGGCAAAGGTTTATCTTTATGGTAATGATGAAGCAAGTGACAGATCTGATGGACATCATATATTAAGCAAGAGCGCACGAGAACTTGCATATATGGGTTTAGTTGATGTTTCCGACCTAGACATCATTGATCCAGATTATCACATAGAGGAGAACGAAGAGTATTGGAAAGTACGATTGGGAAATAAACAGTTTACTGTGACCGACTTCATTACTTGGCTGACTGATAATACAGATATGTTCTATTCAACAATCGAAGACAAGGATAATAATATTAAATTCTGGAGATGGGTTAAAGGGTGCAACCTTACTGATCAAACACTTGGAAATCTTCCTGTTCTTCCTATCTATCTTACAACAGATAAATATGTAGATTCTGATGATACAATCTACCTTTCAGATGACTATATCGAAGAAGGAGGATTAGAGACTATTGTAAGGAATTACCATCTTGATGCCTCATTCATCAGTAGTGAATATATTGCTGAGGAAGACAATATTGATTCCTGGAAAGATTTCTGGGTAAAGATGGGCCTGAGATTTGAGATGGTAGATATTCTTATCGACACAATTGACAACAGATTATCAGAGACGGATGATGTTAAGTTGCCAGCTACAATTGCAAAGTATCGCTTGAAATTAGAAGAGCACTACGAAGGAGATTTGATTTCTAATCTCCGAGATCTTCGTGTCAAGGCTCATGATGGTGAGTTTTATAGCCTATCTGAAGTTATTTATATTGATAGCGAAAAGGAAGAACCATTTAAATATATTGACATTCCAAATCAAGCTTCGTTTGCTACTGCTGACGAAAGGAAACTCATTATCGATATATTAGACAAAATTGATGGTTGTAAAATCGTCAAGCTTACGGAGTGGCAAAAAGTTAAGATAGATCGTTATCTTGAAATTCAAAATGATAAAAATAATGAAGACCTACTTCGTTCTATACACTTCCGTTTTGTGGATGAACTTGCGGCAATGTATAATGATGATAAGGATAGTTTCAAAGAGTTTGACCAGATTTCTAATGTACTCTTCTTGGATTCCGATGATGAGTTTACTGACGTCTCAGAAATGACAGAAGGTAGCCTATACAAACCATTTTGTGATTTCGAAAAATATGGTCTTGACTATGACTATATCTCTAATTCTTATTTACAAGAATGTACGAATGACATACGAAAGATGCTCAATAGAGTCTTCAAGATTCATTGCGATTTTAGAAAAGATGATATTGAAAATCTGTCAGACAGAGATTTCTCAATATATTTTTGGAGCCAGTATCTAATTAAAAGAGATACTGATATTAGTGGTATCAAGAAACTGATTGATGATAGGGAATTTGACTCTGTAGAATGTATTCCAACAAAGGATTACATGAAGAAACCCAGTGAAATATATTCTCTAAGTATATCTTCATATGTCATAAAACATGTAGATGATTGGGAGAACAAATTACCTCTAAAAGAACTTCCAAATATTGAGTATGATAAGGACGAAAATCGTACTTTATTTGGTTTATTGTTAAATAAACCATCGAATTTACGTCTGTCTTTTTGTGATTCATTGTATGCTCTTTTCAGCATTGCTGGCCAAGATCGAAGAGCTCAACTCTTGCTGTGGATGATAGAGACTTACGACGAGAAATATGATGTAAATGTTACCGAATATAGAGCAGATGAATCTGCTAAGTGGAAGAATACAAAAAATGAGGATAAACCAATTATCGAATTGTATGCTTTGTCATATAACGATAAGAAATTGGAGCAGTACTTTGGTAATCTTCCACAAATCATCAATAAGGATTACCTTCCATCCGGTCCAATTCCTTTCAAAAATGCATGTGATATACTTCAGATAACGACTATTGAACCTGAAGATTTAATTGTAGACAAAATCGGTCAGGCCTCAAAGAATGAGGTGTATAAGAAAACATTAAGAGTTTATGCATTGGTTCTTGCTGGATATGAAGATACGGAAAACTGGAAATCACGCTATCAAAAATACTGCGAGCTTATAGATGCGCTAAAGTTGTGGTGCTGTACAGCAATATCTATTAGATATAAAAAGGATGAGAAAATTTGCCAAAACTTAAAGAAATTTTATCGCGAAAAAGGTTCGGCAGATTTCTACTTTGTCAAGTCATTGGACGAAAAACGAGTATTCAAACCATTTGTAGAGAATTTTATTGAGTATTTGGGAATTGAAGCAGACAAGGACTTCGTTGAAACCGTTATGGATAGTCGTGAAGCAGCACTGGAACTTGTCCAAGAAAACAATACTCTTATGCTTAATGATACCTTTAAGGATGAACTCGATCTTTTGATTCCTGGAATTAAAAGAGAACTTAATGGTATAGAAGCTGATGATACTGATCTCGTTGATGAAGATACACGTCATACATTTACAGGTTATACAGATGAACCTGAGGATGACACTTCTGAAGATGATAATCTTGAGGATAAACTATCAACAGAAAGCATTGACATTAAGAGCACTGAAAGAGAAGAAGATCATAATAATGCAATCGAGTATCTTCGTGAAGAAGAGTACTATGATGACGATGAACGTGAAGCTATTGAAAAGTCAGATGAAGATCTTGACGAAGATGACTTCTGTGATATCACAAAAATGTACTATAACTATAATGGTGAAGAAATAGAAACTATATGTGAACACTATCGTAATGGTACTTGGGTACGTGGTCATTACCGCGATGGTTATTGGGTAAATGGCTATTGGAGAAGTTGCTCTAATGTTAGTTCTCATACACGGAGTGCAGGTTCGCATAATAATGGTAACAACTTTGAGCAAGAAGTTCCTTCTCAGAGTAATTCTACCTTATCATCAAAACCATATTCACAACATACAGATGGTAATATAGATGTGATAGAACAGAAGAGAACTCGTTCTGATAAGAGCTCTACTCACGATTATCTAACAACAAGAGAACCTAGCAAGAGGAAGTCTTCTTCGAATGCGACTCCAACAAAAGCAGGTGAAGGTACACGTTCCTATAGTGACATGAACGGATGGGGGGATTCTGGAAGTAATTATACTCCACAAGCCCCCAAACCTTACTCACCTGAAGATGTAAGAAACTTCGGCTCTCATGGAGTGACTAGAACACTTGATGTTTTGGAACCAACTATGTCCGAAGTAGCTGAGATTAACAGAATTCTTGGTGAGGACCTCTCGTCAGAGCAAATAGCAGATCAAAACTACTTGGCTCAGTTGAGATTGTACAACAATCTTGTTAAGAGAGGTATGACTCCAAATGAGAGTAAAGACGACTTTGTTCGCAACGCTCACATGAAGAATGAACATACTATTATCGGAGGCAAATATATTCATAAATGTAGTGCTGCCGGTGGCATCATGTATCTTTCACCATCAATTTGGAATAAGATTGCTGACGACAGATGCGTTGTATGTGTCTATCTCGGTGCGAAGTCGAACGAGTTTATGTACTTTAATTCGATTGATGATATTCTTGAATGGATTGGCGAAGATGACATTGTCATCAAGCTTACAGGTGAAGAAAAGGCAGATGTCGTTGAAGAACTCTATTCCGGAATTCTCAATGGTGTAAAGGGAACTGCTTATACCCTCATTAGAATTAACACCAACGAAAAGTACAATTCTCTCTTTGCTCAATTACCTAAAAATAATGAAATTAACGAAACAGAAGAAAACGAAGATGAGTATTAACAAGAAAATACAGAACTATCAATATTTCTTTTCTGATCAAGTGCGTGAAGCCGAGATGGAACAAAAGTCCATCATCAAGGCCCCAATGAACCAACTGTTTAGAAAAGAAGAAATTATTATTGGATATGTAGACCATGTAAATGACAAACTTGGTCATGTTATTATTAAATTTCCTAAAGATAAAGCTCCACGATTAAAGGTGCAGAAATCTATTATGGTAATCAAGAAAGATGCAAAGGCAGAATTGGGTACAAATGTCACTTCTTGGGCGTGTTCATTCCTTGATTTTTGTAAAAACACTCAGTATCATTCCAATACTTCGGACTTGTTACCTCTATACTATACAAAGAAAGGCGACTTGCAATACGATTATGTTGGATGTACAGGATTAAGCACTACATTATATGATTTATTTAAGAAATCAACAGAAGCTGGAAAATCATTATCAGTAATTGTATTCTCGCCTTTTCCACCAGTGGATTATTTCAATAATCTAGTTAATTTTTTGGATGTATACCATTATCTGCCAGAGCAGATGATTGAACCTAAAATCAATTATGAAGATTGGCATCCAGAGGAGCTAGAATACAACCCTGAGAATGTAGCCGCCTCCCCCGAAAGGATCCTTCAAACCTTAGAGGAGGAAAATTGCTGCATTCTTCAAGGCCCTCCTGGAACAGGAAAAAGTTATACTATAGCTCACATAATAGCAAACTATCTTACAAATAATAAGACAGTTTGCGTTACAACCATGGCTAACAAGGGGCTCATTGAACTTATTCAACAACCTCCACTTTTGCCATTTCTTAAGAATGGAAAAATTTCCAAGTCTAATTTGTCTGCAGATGAAAGAATAACCGTGCCGGGATTGAAACCAATAAAAAAGGGATTCATTATACCAAATGGAGAACTTTTTTGTTCAACCAATTATGTACTATCTCAGGTATATAATACAGAAAATCTATGTAATGATGGTTTACCAACATATGACTTGGTTATCATAGAAGAGGCTTCTCAAGCTTATCTTGCTTCTATATTGGCATTTAAAAAATTAGGACATAAATGCCTTATCGTTGGTGACCCAATGCAACTACCACCGATTGTTAGTAATCCAACTAAGGAGGTGTATAATGCATGGAATGCTAATACCCAAATAGAAGGACTTAAAACATATGCTTTAGGAACGGATGTAAAATCATATCGAATAATTACAACTTTTCGTCTAACTAAGGCAAGTGCAAAGTTGACAGGTATATTTTATAGTAATAGATTTAGATCTGTACAGAAGGAAACTGTCAATTTTAGCTTATGTAGTTCACATCTATTCCCATTGGGGGGTGGCGCGATTTATTATTATACCCAAGATTTTACAAATGGCATAGTCTCTGGAACAGGTCTGAATATTGTAGGCAAAGTAGTTAACGAGATTTGTAAAAACTATCCTAATAGGTCTTTGGCTATTATTTCTCCATTTAATGATACTGTAAAACAACTTCAAAAAAGTTTTTTAACAGACTCTTCATTAGATGATTTTACTATTGAAACTATTGATAGGATTCAAGGTATGACTGTGGATTATGCAATTTTATATATTCCTGGTAGAAATCCTGGTTTTGCTCTAGATGAGAGAAGATTTAATGTAGCAACAAGCCGTTCACGAACTACTACATTAATTGTGTCGGACATACCACTTACGAATATGCATTCGATTTCTCCCAAAGTAGCGTCATTCATTATGAACTGTCAGACATTGGATGAAACGAGTATTATGGATTGTCATGAATCAGAAAGTCTATATGATATTATTGAGCGAAATGAGATTAAAGCTATCTATCCCGGTCTAGAACATATCGTAGACTTACTTCTTGACAACAATATACATTTCAGTACAGATGGTGATGTAGATTTATTAGATTCTAATGATTTAGTTATAGCGACAGCAGGTATGATCCTTAGAGATTACAAAATAGTTATAGATCCTATTGACTCAGATTCTGTTTCAATTTTCAGAGCGGCAGGATATAGAGTCATTGAATCTTCACAGTTTAATATTTCCATGATAAAATAATTATACGATATGCTTCCACTACAACAAGCTCGCGAAGTACGTGACTCGATTATAGAGTACATTAAAGCCACATTCAGATTCAAAGAAAAGGATGTAAGCGATGCGTTCTATCGCTTTATAGAAGATAAGAATGATGGATTATTCAAAGGACCTTTCATCTCTTTGAAAACCCCTTTTGTGTCTGCTACAGAAGAGGAATGTGCCAATATTCCATTAGATATAATTCCTTCATTTCCTCCCTACAAGCATCAGCTACAGGCTTTTCGGCAACTTAGCATGAAGAACGGTCATAGCCCGGAACCTACACTTCTTACAACAGGTACTGGCTCTGGTAAGACTGAGTGCTTCTTGTATCCTATACTTGACTACTGTTATCATTGCAATCAGTACGAACGCCAGACAGGTGTAAAGGTTATTATCATGTATCCGATGAATGCACTTGCCAGCGACCAGGCCAAACGTTTGGCTGAGACAATATGGAATGACCCTCGCCTCAAGGATAAAGTAACTGCCGCTCTTTTTGTGGGTGAAGGAGTTGATGCGAAAGAATATCCACGCACAATGGGCTCTGACCATATTATTGAAAATCGGGATGCTATCCTAGATACGGTTCCGGATATACTTCTCACTAACTTCAAAATGTTGGACTACGGACTTATGCGGCAAAAATTCATGTCGCTATGGAAAGGAAATATTGACACGGAACAGAAGGCACTCCGATTCATTGTGCTAGATGAGCTACATACTTATGATGGTGCACAAGGTACTGACGTGGCGAATCTGATAAGAAGATTGAAATTAAAGCTTCACATTCCTAAAAGCTTATTATGTCCTATCGGTACATCAGCAACAATTGGCAGTGGTTCCGACAGCAAGGCGCGTTTATGCGAGTATGCTACGAATGTGTTTGGAGAGACATTTTTTGAAGAAAATGTCATTGAGGAACATCGTATTGCCGTGGATGATTATGTGGATGTCATTTTCAATGGCATCCCAGACGGAAAGCTGATAAAAGAATGCGTTTTCCAAAATAATGATACGGTAGATACTTATATTAGGCGTATATGCAAATACTGGCTGAAGAATAGTGAAGCCTCTCCTATTGAGGCAGGAATATTTCTTCGCAAAATGGGTATAGTACGGGATCTTCTTTTTGTTCTTAAAGATGGAATTCTGTCTATTGATGAAATTCAAAATAAGCTTGAAGATAATACTGAGTTTCGCAGACTTCGACAGCAACACAATGAAAAGACCTGCAAAATAGCAATAGAAAATCTTTTAGCTTTAATTGCCTATTCTAAACGTCCGTTGCCTAATGGAAAAACTATACCCTTAATGTATCTTCAAGTCCAATTATGGCAACGTGAATTGAGTGGAATACTACGCTACGTACAAAAAGAACCAGAGTTCGTTTGGAGAGGAAATCTGAATAAAGATGATGAGAGGATTGCTCTTCCAATGTATTTTTGCAGAGATTGTGGTGCAAGTGGCTGGATAAGTCGCAGGCTTGCTACCGATGACAGGTATTGTTCTGATGTAAAAACCGTCAATAAGGCTTTTGCAGAACGGGAAAAAGAGGTTTATCTGCTCAATACTGAGATGAAAAGACATGAGGCTGTGGATGACTATATTAGTGAGAATGCAGTTAATATTGCAAAATATGTTAAACTAAAAGATCTTACTGAAGTAAGTCTCAGCGACAGTGACACCATACGGTTAAGAGTATGCAGCAAGACCACATCCAACAAAAACGGGAATCAAAAATTCACCCGAAATTGTCCCGAATGTAATGGAAGTGATACGATTTGTCAAATCGGTGGTAGAACATCTACCCTATCTAGTGTGGCAATAAGTCAAGTTCTGTCAAGTGATTTTGATAATGCCAATGCTTACGAACGTAAAATATTGGTGTTTACCAATAGTGTACAGGATGCCGCTTATCAGGCTGGTTTCTATGAAGCACGCACTTACCGTTTCCTGTTCCGTCAGTCAATGCAGAAATATATTAATACGCTCGAAAAGCCTGTAAATTTGGTTGAACTACAGAAGGGTTTTAAATCGTATTGGCATGCCAGATTAACAGATGACGACTATTATAATCGTTTCTTACCGGCTGATCTGGCTAAACATATTGACCTTCGGAAGAACTATAGAATTGGAGGAGAAGGTAGTCTTTTTATGGATAGTTTCAAGCAGGAGTTTGATTTGCGTGTTGACTGGGAGATTCTTAGTGAGTTTGGGTTGACAGCTCAATTGGGTAGAACGCTTGAAAAAACAGGAGCTTCTGCGACTTATTTCAAAGTTAATATTTTGCGACATGTTTATCAAGTTATGGAGCATTGGCTAAAGGATAATAACATGGAAAACATCTGGGGCAATGAATCTGGATTCATCCACTTTGTATATGGCATATTGCAGAGAATGAGGACTCATGGTGCAGTTGACCATCCTTTCCTGGAAAAATACCGTAAGGAAAATCTCACACAATGGGCCTTGAACTGGAATCGTGACGGCCGTCATTTCCTGAATAAGACTCTTGGCGGTAGTATGCAGTTTCCGAAACTTGTAGGAGTTGTACATACTGGTAAGAACCACGAGATGCTTGATATGGCTGTAATGCGTTCCGACAGCAAAAATACCTGGTACAGCAACTATTTTATCGAAGTATTTAACGACCCATGGATAGCAAAAAACTCCTCTCTGTTCAATGATTTTATGCGCAGATTGTTCGACGCAATGACTGAAGTCGGTTTACTCAACAAAGAGGAACAAGGTGGAGGTAATTATGCTATAAATCCGGAGCATATATGGGTCAGCAAAAATGTAAAACATATACAATGCGACCTGTGTCAGTCTAGACTCTGTGTCGCTGCAGAAGATGAGTGTGCAGAAGGAACACATTGTTTGGATTATAAATGTAAAGGAACATATTCTGAAGAAACCAAACCTGAATTAAACTATTATCAGCAGGTCTATAATAGAAACCTTTCACCCCGTGTCCATGCACACGAGCATACTGGATTGCTTGACAGACATGACAGAGAAGCTTTAGAAAAAGACTTCAAAGAGCATCCGCACAGCAATTCGGTAAATGTCCTTTCTGCTACTTCCACTCTTGAGATGGGTATAGATATTGGTGATTTGAATGTAATGGGTAATACGAATGTACCACCTAAACCAAGTAATTTCTTACAACGTGTTGGACGAGCTGGACGTAAAGAAGGTGCTGCATTAGTATTGAACTATAGTCATGCTGCCGAACCACATGATATGTATTATTATACTTACCCATTGGAGATGATGCAAGGAGAAATCAGTACGCCTGGATGTTTTCTTGAAGCAAAAGATATTCTTAGAAGACATTTCTTAGCATACTGCATTGATACTTGGACTTCATCAGATGTAAACAATACTTTACCGGAAAAGATTCGTGAACTTCATTTACTGAATGATAACATTTTCAATGACCCTACATTTGTTATCAATAGAATAATTGAATTTATTAAAAACCATAAAACCATATTACGTTCTGAATTCAGTTTCCAATATGAGGATAAGACTCAGGACGCACTTAAGAAATTGTTTGAGA
>CAJJNP010000082.1 GCA_905193145.1 uncultured Odoribacter sp.
GATAAAGATTGGATCAGCTTATCCAAGACCAGAAGTTGCCAAAATGAATGTAAGGTCCCAGCTCCAGTTCAAATTGGTAGTAATTGCCTGTTGGTGTTTCGTATTTTTCGATATCGTCAATGTGGTAACCTGCATATTTTTTGTTTATGGTGTTGATTACAACCTGTTCTACTTCGTTTTTTCTGACATCGTAGTGGGTGTTGATCCAGTTTTGCTTATTGTCAAAGATGACCTCTTTGCCTCGTCCGTTGTCTATGATTTCCACTTCTATAAATCCATTTTCCATATCGATTTCTATGATTTTGGCATTTGGATATTGTTTTTGGACAATTTCAATGATTACTTGTTTGGTAGGATTAATTCCCGGCAGGTAGTTTTCATAATAATCGTCTCCGTCATCCGGGATGGCTTTAATCAATATGCCTTCTTCTGAATAGTACAAATTTGTCTCGATCTTGCCTTGCTCCACTTTAATAATATAGATTCCTTCTGCATCCAGACGGTTCAGATAGTCAACATCTTCTACTCTCCATGTTTTGTATTCACTATTTTGGAAAGCATTGCGTACGGTTTCATTGGGGATGTTTTCAATTGTCCGGTATTCTGTTTTAGTCATATACCACTTACCGCTTTGGTCAAACCAAGCATCTGTTTCGAAGCCATCATTGTGGAATTCGGCTATGGCATAGTCGTTCTTGTATTCCCATTCGATGCGGGATGCATGGGGAAATTTTGCTTCAAATGTTTTGGTTACGGCTCCGTTGGGTTGATTTGAATGATTGTCATCGTTATCACAGGCAGTGAAGAGAAATAATCCTGCTGCTAATGCTAATAAATACTTTTTCATAATATTCTGTGTTTTGAGTGTTTTATAATTTAATCTTCTATATCTATCAATTGGAATTCTGTGTTATATTCTAATTCAAAGCGGTTGTTTAGTTTTACTTCGTATCCTCGAGAATCTCTGTCTATTTTTAATACCTTAGCTTTGGGATACATTTTGGCAATGTTTTCTTTAATGGGTTTTGGAATGATGTCGGCAGGTACTTCTGAAAAATTGCAATTTACTTCTTCCCAATTTCCGTTTTTGTCGAATTCTAATTTGTCACCATTCACAAAAACAACTTCGTATTTTTTGTCCCAAAAATCTTTTTCGACTTTTGCTAATGAAATCTCCTTTTTAGCGAAATACTGGTTGATAAATGTTTGAGCTTTTTGTGGTAACTGATTAACTGTGATTGGTTGGTCATCATCTGCTTTTGAGAATCCGACAAATGCGATTAAACAAACAAATAATGTAATAATTTTTTTCATGGCTTTCAGTTTTTAAGTTTTACGATTCAAAATTACTCCCCAATTCTGAAAAGAATTTGAAATAGGGAATGCTCATTTGATTTTTCTTACGTAAAAGAAGAAAAGTTGTTGTTATCCAGTATATTAATTATTTGAAAAATAGTTCAAAGCAATGTAATCCTTCATACTTATATTGAATATGGATATGGTAAAGGTTGCAAATAGCATGAGTAATAGAGAGTCCTAACCCGGAAGAGCCTTGGCGTTGTGTTTTTCCTTGGTAAAAACGTTGAAAAATTTGCGTTTCATCCAAAGGTTCGGGATCACCGCTGTTGCAGAAGATTAGTGATTGAGGGGTGATACGAATGTGGATAATGCCTTGTGGAAAGTTATGTACATAAGTATTCTTTAGTAGATTAGTTATCAACGATGTAGCAAGAGTGGGATTCATCACTCTCTTCAGTTCTCCGTCTTCTTCTATATTTATGGTGATGTTTTTGTAAGCATATATTTCTTGATAGTCTTCTAGTTGTCTACGTATAAGTTGATTGAAGCAAATTTCTTGCTTGTCATGAAATTGTCCGTTTTCAATTTTAGATAAAAATAAAAGCGATTTATTTAGACGGATAATATAAGAAAGTGTGTCTTGAATGCGGGTGATTTCCTGCAATTGTTCTTCGGTTGTTCCGTCTTGTTCGGCAAGTATTTCCAAGCGATTTTGGCAGATAGCCAAAGGGGTTTGTAATTCGTGGGAAGCATTACCGATAAATTGTTTTTGTTGTTCGTAAATAATTTGGTTGCGTTCAATGCTTTTTTGTGCGGCAGTATGTAATTTTTGAAATTCTGTGATACTAGTATGTAATTGGGGGAGGGACTCTCCTTTGTCAACGGTGTAGTTGTCAAGCCAACCTAATAGAATGTAAAGCGGCTGCATACATTTGTGAAGCACCCAAATATTGATAGAAAGCAATGTTACGAGTAATACAAAATATAGGAGTATTATCCAATTCAAGATTGCATCACGAAGATCTTCTTTTTCAATGCTGGGAGTACTTACCGTAAGTTCAAAATAATTTCCTTCGCTGTTTTTGAAAATAGTAATTAGAATACGTGCCGGCTCATATTCCTTTTTTTCCGGAGTATATATCGTTTTGTCCAGATAAAGAATGTGAGGTGTAGTGTTGGCATATTCTTCAGAAACAGCCGTAAGATAGTAGCTATTGTTTGTTCCGTCTGTCCTGGATGGCAGTTTTTGTCCGGACAAAGCGCGGATTATGATGTTTTCAGAGTAGTCTTCCAAAGAGTCATCTACTTCATCGTTTATTTCGTCTATGATAGCGACGTAAAAGAGATAGCCCCATATTGCTAGCAAGATGGTCAAAGCCGGAGTCAGACGGATTAATATTTTGTAGATCAGTTTCATTGTATCCTCTACTTTAATATCATTTTATAGCCAAATCCATACACGGCTTTTATTTCAGCCGTTGCACCTGCATCTGTCAGTTTTTTTCGTATGTTTTTTATTTGTGCATAGATGAAATCAAAATTGTCCACTTGGTCAATGTGATCTCCCCATACAGATTCTGCCAGAGTCATTTTATTTACAACTCTTTCGGGACGTTGGATAAAGTAATATAGAATATCATACTCTTTCCGGTTAAATTCTATTTGCTGGTTTTCAATATAAACATGGTAATTGTCCGGATCTATTCGGATGTTACCGTATTCTATGTATTGGGCGCCATCTCGCTGATTGCGGCGGATGACGCTCTTTACTCTTGCTATCAGTTCTACAAGGTGAAATGGTTTGGGCAAATAATCATCTGCGCCGAGGTCAAGACCCAGCACTTTATCTTCTAATGAATCTTTGGCAGATATGATGATAATGTTTTCTTTTTTATTCTGTTTTTTCCATGTTTGCAGTAAATCCAGTCCGCTACCTCCAGGCAGCATGATATCCAATAAAATGCAGTCGTAAGAATAATCGGCAACTTTCTCTTCGGCAGTACGGAAATCAGATGCCTCCTCAACGATATACCGTTCTTTTTCCAGAGTGGTGCGGATGATTTCGCGTAATGAAGGATCATCCTCAATAATCAGAATTTTCATATTATGGCAATTTTCCTACAAACAAAGATACGGATTCTGAAATAAAATTGAAATCTTTTTTCTGTCATCCTTTTTTCAGAATGTACGTTTCAGTATTTCACGGATATTATCAGCCTTTCCCATGGTATAATAGTGAATGGCTGGGGCTCCTTGTGCCAGTAGATCTTGGCTTTGGGCAACACACCATTCTATCCCGACTCGGTAGATTTCTTTATTGTCCTTACATTTGCGAACCTCCTTCATTAAATCTTGCGGCAGATCAATACTGAATGCCCGTGGAAGCATTTCTATATGAGTAGAGGTGGAGATGGGTTTTAGGCCCGGAATGATAGGAACGGAGATACCAGCAGCGCGGCATTTTTCTACAAAGGTGTAAAATTTGGCATTGTCAAAAAACATTTGAGTGACAATGTAGTCGGCACCAGCATCGACTTTGTGTTTTAGGTTTTCAATGTCGATATCAATGTTGGGGGCTTCATAATGTTTTTCCGGGTAGGCTGCCACTCCGATGCAGAAGTTAGTATGAACAGCATCTGTCAAACTGGAATCAAGATAAATGCCTTGATTCATGTTGTGAATCTGTTCTACTAATTCGCAGCTATAGCGGTGTCCGTCAGGTTCGGGAGTAAAGTATTTTTGACCGGGAATAGCATCTCCTCGCAGTGCTACCACATTTTGTATATCAAGAAAGTTTAAGTCTATTAAGTCGTTTTCCAGTTGATGTTTGCTGGTTCCTCCGCATATTAGATGGGGAACTACTTCCACGGGGAAGCGTTTCATAATGGCAGCAGCTATTGCTACGGAACCCGGGCGTTTCGTTAATATCACTTTTTCAAACCGTCCGTCGTTTTTCTGACGGTATTCCACTTCATCTCGGTGGAATGTAATGTTGATAAAGGGGGGAGCAAATTCCATTAATGGTTCGATGGAGGCATAAAGTTTGCTGATGTCGCTGCCTTTTAGCGGTGGCACCAGTTCGAATGAAGCGAAAGGTGCCGTTTTTTTGTTGATAATATCTATAACTTTAGTCATGTTGTTGTCTAATTTAAAATCCCAATAATCTTTTACCTTCTTCCCTGTTGATATTCCGTCGTTTACAGTAGTCTGTCATTTGATCATTACCTACTTGGCCGATGCTGAAATAGCGTGCTTGTGGATGTGCCAATATCATTCCACACAAGCTGGTTGTTGGTCGGATGGCATATGATGAGGTGAGAGTTACACCGATTTTTTCTGGAGCATCCAAGATATCGAACACATCTTTTTTTAGGGAATGGTCCGGGCAGGCTGAATAGCCAAATGCGGGGCGAATGACATGAAGTCCTTCACACACTTGTTCTTGCATCCATTCTGCTAATGCTTCTGTAAGACGGGCACACAGACTTTCTCGTAGTAGGTGTTGGAAATCCTGACAGTCGCAATGTGGACGGGAATCTTCTACTTTCAAGGTAAATAACCCTATCGTGCTGCCTTCCGGGCTGACATAGTCAGCCAGACTCAAACATTCGCTGTCTGTTTTTTGTTGCCGTAGCATAGCTAGACGTTTGCCATTCTCCAATACAATATCATCTTGTTCGCGATGGGCATTGAAGAATTGTACAATGAGCGATGCATTGAATTCATGGCTTGCGATAACGGTGCCAAGCATTTCCAAAGCAGCTTGGTAGGTGCGGTCGGCTTCTTCGTTTTCATAGATGATTTCCGGGAATTTTCCTTTAAATCCCCAAAAATGAAAGAATGGGGTCCAATCTATTTTGGCCACTAATTTTTGTAAATCAATGTGTTTGCCGATTAGATTATGTTCTCCGAATTCTTTAGGCTGTTGGTAGCTTGCCAAAGGAAATTTGGGGGCTTTTTCCCGGACTTCATTCAATGGCAGCAAGGTCGTTTGCCGATTGTAATATTGATGGCGAATCTGTTCTTGTTCTGTCTGGATTTGTTTGGTGTATTCCTGTGGGTCAGACAACAGTCGTTTGATGAGGCTTGCGGTATGCGAAGCATCTCCTCCGTATACAACGCAGCCGGAATATTTGGGTGCTAACTTTACAGCTGTATGCACCGATGAGGTTGTTGCCCCTCCTACAATCAACGGAATTTTTAATCCTTCTTGCTGTAGTAATTCGCACAGTCCTTCCATTTCGTTTAGGGAAGGGGTAATCAATCCGCTTATCCCTATGATGTCTGCATTGTGTTGGCGGATAGCATCAACAATACGTCGGTTTTCTACCATGACTCCCAGATCTATAACATCAAAATTATTGCAAGTCAAGACAATGTTCACTATGTTTTTGCCGATGTCATGTACATCTCCTTTGGCGGTAGCAACAATGACTTTGTGGCGTTTCGCTTTCTGTCCTTCGGCTTGATTGTGTTTTTCTATTTCCGGTTGCAGGATGGCAACGGCATTTTTCATGGCTTTAGCGGATTTAACCACTTGTGGCAAGAACATTTTGCCAGCACCGAATAGTGAGCCTACCTTGTCCATTCCGGTCATTAACGGACCTTCGATGATGGCCACTGGAGAGGGATATTGTTTTAAAGCTTCTTCCAGATCAATAGTCAGATATTCAGTATTGCCCTTAATAAGTGCATAAACAAGACGTTCCTCCAACGGACGGTTGCGCCATTCTTCGTTCTTGACAGGTTTTCCGTCGGCTGATTTATTACCTTTGATACGTTCTGCCAATTCAATCAATTGTTCTGTGGCTTCGTTGTGTCGGTTGAGAACAACATCCTCTACTTTTGTCAGAAGTTCAGGTTCTATTTCATCGTATACTTGCAGCATAGACGGGTTGACAATGGCCATATCCAGTCCGGCGCGGATGGCATGATAGAGAAATACGGAATGCATAGCTTCGCGTACAGGATTGTTGCCCCGGAATGAAAAAGACAGGTTCGACACTCCGCCTGATGTCCGGCTGCCGGGTAGGTTTTCTTTGATCCATTTTACAGCTCGGATATAATCAACTGCATAATGATTATGTTCTTCCAAGCCGGTTCCTACGGCAAGAATATTGACATCAAAAATAATATCTTCCGCCTTGAATCCGGCTTTTTGTGTCAATAGTTTGTAAGCCCGTTGACAAATGGTGATTTTCCGTTCGTATGTTACTGCCTGACCGATTTCGTCAAATGCCATCACTACGACTGCTGCTCCAAGTCGGCGGATTTCGCAAGCCTTGCTTAAGAATATCTCTTCACCTTCTTTTAGACTGATGGAGTTGACAATACATTTTCCTTGTGCATTTTTTAGTCCGGCCAGTATCGTATTCCAATCCGAAGAGTCAATCATTAGGGCTGCTTTGGCAATATCAGGGTCATTACTGATGTAGCGCACGAATGTTGCCATTTCGTTTGCGCTGTCCAACATTGCATCATCCATGTTGATATCAATAATAGAAGCTCCGTCCTCTATTTGCTTGCGGGCTATTTGTGCGGCATCCTCATAGGCTTTGGCATGTATGAGTTTTGCAAATTTTGCAGAACCGGCGACATTCGTCCGTTCTCCGACGTTGATAAAATTATTGCGCTCTTTATCTACGACAACATTATCCAAACCACATACAGTCAAAGTATGGTCAGGGGAAGGCACTTGCCGGGGTGGTATATTTTCTAAACTTGCCCGGATGGCAGCAATGTGTGCCGGAGTGGTGCCACAACATCCTCCGGCTATATTTAGCAGACCGGCTTTTGCCATTTGTTCCAAACATTGGGCTGTAAATAGAGGCGTTTCTTCGTATTCTCCCATTTCGTTTGGCAGACCGGCATTGGGATAGATACTTAGCGGGCAAGGCAAATATTGGGATAATTCAGTGACAAATGGTAATAAATCCTTTGCTCCGAATGAACAGTTCAGTCCGAAACTGAATAATGGATAGTGAGATACAGATGTATACAATGCTGTCAGACTTTGGCCGGTCAGCGTACGCCCGCTGCGGTCGTTGATAGTGGCAGATAACATAACAGGTAGAGCCGTATGTTTTTCTGCCTGTACATGTTCAATGGCATAGAGAGCTGCTTTGGCATTTAGACCATCAAATACTGTCTCTACGAGCAGAATATCGGCACCTCCGTCAATCAGTCCGGCAACTTGTTCTGCGTATGTTGCAGCCAGGGCATCGAAATCAATTGGACGATATTCCGGTCTGTTGACATCCGGCGATAGAGACAAGGTGCGGGAGGTTGGACCGATACTGCCTGCAATGAATACCGGATGTGCAGCTGTTTTTGCAGCAGAAATTGCTAACTGTGCGCCTTCGTAATTCAGTCTGTATATCAGTTTGTCGCAGTGGTATTCTGCTTGTGACACGGCATTTGAGTTAAATGTATTGGTTGTGATGATATCAGCCCCGGCTTCAATATAAGATCGGTGTATATTACGGATAATATCCGGTTGTGTCAATGTCAGAATATCGTTATTTCCCTTTAAATGTACGGGGTGGTTCGTAAATTCTTGTCCACGGAAATCCGTTTCAGTTAATCCATGTTTTTGGATAGCTGTTCCCATTGCTCCGTCCAATATCAGGATGCGTTTTTGTATGATGTTATATAATTGTTCGGTATTCATATCGTTTTTTTTAGAATATTTTTAATTCAAATTTCCCGCAGATTCCCATCGTATCATCTTTGATTGTAATGGCTCCTAAAATATCTGCAGTCGATTTTACTTGCTCGATACAGGGGGAGATGTCTTCCTGTGTTTGAATTCGGTTGGCAAAAGCTGTTGCGTAGGTGTCTGCCAGCAGAGTGTCTTTACAGACAATCATGACGGCATCTGCTTTCCCGAAACTGAAAGATGGTCCTACCGTACCGGCCGAGGTGCATATCCCTAAGGGGGTATCTGCTGCATGGATGTGAAGTCCTACACGTTCGGATAAGGGAGAGGAACCTGCAAAGACTGAGATATCAGCATCTTCGCACAGGTTTATATAAATATCTCCTCCGTTTTCCACCATGATTTCCTGAATGCAAAAGTGCTCTTGTAGAGCTCTTCCCGTATATTGAGCAACAGCTCCGGCTACAGCACTCATAGGGCCAATCCCGCTTTTGCGGGATGCTTCTGCCATTTGACGAAATATTGCCGGAGCTTCACTTTCCGTCTCACAAGGGACGAGGGATTGGGCATATGTCGGGTGGTTTGCAATCCATGTATCCATTTGGTTGCGCAGTTCGATTACAAAGGAATTTGTCCAGTCGTACATTTCTTTAAGCCAAGAACCGGCATCCACTCCAATACACAAATCCGTTTCTTTGTATGTAACGGTAAAATAGTGCCAGCGGTCGTGTCGAAAATGATGTCGATAGGTCCGGTCTATGTATTGTTTCATGGTGCAAAAGTTTTTTTATCGGTTTATTCTGCAAACTCAATTTTAAACAGTTTTAGCGGGCAGGCTTTCAGACAGAGCTTGCAGGCAATACACTTCTCAGGGTTAAAGTGGAGTTTCCAGTCCGGAGCTCCTATAGTCAACGCGTGTGAAAAACATGCACTGACACAATTGCCGCAGTCTATACATAAGTCTGCATTATAGGAAACCTTGCTTGATACAGGGCTGACGGTGACACCACTTTCTGTCAGATATTTGATGCCATTTTCCAATTGTTGTTCGTCAGCATCCAGTTCCACCAGCAAATTGCCTGCATGCCCGGCTTGTATTTCGGCTTTCAAGATATTGATACGGATATCGTATATTTTTACTAAATCGTAAGTCAGTGAACGGTCGGTAGCATCCACTGGGAATGAAAATATATATTTTTTTACCATGATGTTGCAGTTTATGAGTTTGTGAATTATTTTTCTATGGATAAATCTGTCTCTTTCAAAGATTGAATGAGGGTACTTGTCGGCATGGGGCGTACCGGTTCGGTCAGATAGAATTTGCCATTCGTTATCCATGTCTTTAGTATATCAGCAATTTCGCGTGCTTTTGCCAGACTGGAAAGGGGGGCTGTCCTTATCTTGTGTCCTCCTACTTCAATCGTGCCGCTTTGCAGGGCTGCATAGTTTGTGGTGCCTAATAGCCGGCAGCCGTTTCCATAGTCCAATATATTGGTTTCAATCTGTTCGTTGCGGATTGAAACTCTTTGTGCAATGTCTTCGTCCAGCACCGGAATAGGTATTCCGATACCGACATACATGGTCACTCCGTATTTTTCGATATATGCTCCGCGCAGGAATCTGGAACTCATTTGCTTTAAGTCTCCGGCAACGGCCAAGGTGCGGGCATTGCCAATGGGAATACCATATTCATTTACCGGCTTGGATGTATTGAATTGTGTACCGTTCCAAGTGACATAACCTTCTGTTCCGCAAAGAAATATTCTTGTTCCCAGTCCGATGGTGCGGCATTCCGGGTCATTTAACAGTGGTGATAATTCGCCGGCAGAGCTGTAGGAGGCGTTCCGTAATTTAGGAAGCAGGGTTCCCATATAGGTATATTTTATCCGGTCGGTAGAATTGGTTGCTACGTTATAATTTTGATAACAGTTGCGTGGATTATACAAAATGGCTTCGTTGATACAGTCTTTGTTGATAACAGTTTTGATGTGTTTCCTTGGGTAGCAATCAGTTCCTTTTCCCCATGCTTCCAATGTAATATCTTTGCCATTAACCAAGTCTTCAATGATGTGTGCACCTCCATAGGCCGGCACTGCCGGATTGCAATCCGTTGCTCCCACGTATGTATCTACTGCAGCCAGTCCTCCGCTGACCTTTACACCATTGAGTTCGATTTTTTCCATGCGGATAGGTGGGTTGCTGTGTCCGAAGTTCAGAAATGCTCCGGATGAGCACATGGCACCGAAAGTGGCGGTTGTTACGACATCTACTTTTTGGGCAATTTCTTTAGGAGAAAGTGATTTTGAAAGAGCTGAAACCTCCTCTGCAGTCAGTACTACAGCAGTTCCGTTTTTTATCTTTTCGTTTATTTCTTGATAAGTTTTCATTTGGATAAAGTTGGAAATATGGATACTTGTATGGATTAAAAAAAATGTACGACAAGTGACGGCCTGGCAGGAAAGTACAGATATAGCATATCTGTTTTATACTTTCTGCGAAAGCATATTGCATCAGTTATCATTTCCGAACTTTTCGGAAACTATTGTCGATTTTATCGGGGAGAAAAAATAATCAGCGCATGCAGCGCATATCCATAGAAGATACGAAAAGATTGAAAATTTGGAATTTCCGGAAGCTCCGGATGATAGCGTCAGATAAATAATCAGCTTTTTTCATGTTTCTTTTGTTTTAAATTATAACTCCTGTTATCAGGCCGGGTTTTGGCACCTTTCGGATTTTCCGGAGGTTGTCGGAGTTTCATCGAGCCCAGTCTCTCAACTCCTCTTTATAATTCAAACAATCTTTCTTAAGGATTGAATTGATATTGCAAAGGAAAGTAAAATAAATCATAGATGCAAATGATAAGCGTTTTTAATTTTTAATTTATTTGTTTCATGCATGGCTCCTCCATTTGAAAATGGCAGTTCAAAGCTCCCATATATCTTCAACTTAAATATATGATAACTATAAGACAAAGATAACAAGCTGTTATCTTTGTCTTATAGTTGTGTTATCTTTGATATATAGATGTCATATATTTGATAGGGAGGGGATATGGACATGATGCGGAGTTGTGGTATAGGGGAACGAATGTTTGGTAGGGTAAATGGTTAATGAATATTATTTCTATTTTTTTTTTTTTTTGCATAAAATGCGCGTTTTTTATCTTTGTGTTATTTAACATAATAACATGGTGTGTAAATATTTTGGATGGTTTGTTGTATTAAATATCTGTATGCCAGGAGTTTGTTTTGTAATGATTTTTTTAGTAAAAAACTTGTTTTGTAATGAAATTGTGTTTATTATTGTAGTCATGAAAATGAATTGGAAGTAATTAAATCTTTTTTGTGGGTGAAAAAACGAACGTTTTTTTTAGTCGAGCAACATCATTCATCATTCCTATATCCATAATCCTTTATTATTTGTAAATCAATTATTTAACTTTTTGTCTTTTTTTCTTTTCATTCCTTTTTGAGGGAAAAATCTTATATTAAAAAACGTTCGTTTTTCTTGATGTCTTTTTGTGCTTTAAATTATTTGTAATCAGGATGTAATGTATGGTTGTCCCTCTGTGAACCTGTCTGGAATTTGTTGCGACAGACCCCGGTATATACACATTATTACCAATACACAACCAATTTTTCGCAGAGAACAATCTTACATTTAACGCGATGTAGGAATTGTAGAAATAAACGATGTTTATGAAAAGACACAGAGTAATGTTGGCTAAGTCGGGTTTAAGGAAATGGACCTTGATGCTGTTTGCAGTTTGCATAGCATCCTCTGTTTTCGGTCAGAAAATAGGGGTGAAAACCAACCTGTTGTACGATGCGACAACGACGATGAATTTGGGTTTTGAATTCGGACTGGCTCCCCGCTGGACGTTGGAGCTGTCCGGTAGTTATAATCCCTGGACGCTCGATGAAGGTAAAAACAAGAAAATCAAGCACTGGGCGGTGATACCGGAAGCCCGTTACTGGCTCTGCAATCGTTTCCAAGGGCATTTTTTCGGTTTGCACAGCGGTTATTCCCAGTTTAATATCAGTGCCGTTCGTCTTCCCTTCCAGTCGAAGTCTACGAAGAATCACCGCTATCAGGGTTGGGGTACCGGTGTGGGGCTTGCTTACGGATATTCGTGGATTTTGGGCAAACGTTGGAATCTGGAGGCTACATTCGGTCTGGGATATATTTATACGAATTATGACAAATATGAGTGTGCCACTTGCGGCAAGTTCAAGGCAAATACCGACAACCATTATTTCGGTCCTACGAAGGCGGGGGTGTCTGTCATATTCATGATTAACTAAATAAACGGCTTTGGGATATGAAAACAATATTGATAATGATGATATTTCTTTTGCCAGCTTTCGGTGCGGCGGCACAGCTGGCGGTGGAGAATGTGAGTGTGAAGAAGGAGAAACGCAATGTGGAGGTGCATTTTGATGTGACCGGAGTTCCTGACGATATGCGGAGCCGCCAGATGCTGGTGTTGCGTCCCTATCTGAGTGAAGGAGCTGATACGTTGTGGCTGGAGCCTGCCCGTATTTATGGAAAGTTGTATTATAAGCATGAGCGTCAGGTGAAGGCGTTGGAGGGCAACCGCAATTGGGGACTGTCGGCAGGCGAGGCGATGTGGCGGAAGGATACGCTGGAGTATGTGGCAAAGGAGACATACAGCCGTTGGATGAAACATGCCTCTTTGGGTGTGGCATACCACTATGAGGGGTGCGGGTGTGTTTATTGTGGCGGGAGCCAGACGCTGGCAGATAACGCACCGGTGTATGTGGCTCCGGTTCCTGCCGTAGAGGAGGTGAAGCCCGAGCCCAAGCATTTTGAGGTGGTGGAAGCCAAAAAACGGTGGCGGTTCTCACAGGAGATGCGGGTGTTTTTCCCGGTGTCCAAGTTGATACTATACCCCGACCGCTATGATAACAAGGCGATATTGGACGAAATTGTGGCAAGTGTCCGCAAAATCGGTGACTTGGAGCAACTGACGCTGCAGGGCATTGAGATTACGGGATTCGCTTCGCCGGAAGGCGGTTTGAAGTTCAATACCCAATTGGGAGAGGGACGTGCGAAAGCGTTACAGGTGTATCTTATGAAGGAGTTGCCGGAGTTGCGTGAGGAGAATTTCCTGCTGGTGAACGGAGTGGAGAACTGGGACGGTCTGCGCAAGCTGGTGGAGGCTTCGGATATGGAATACCGTGATGAGGTGTTGGCGATTATCGACGACGAGCAGGTGGCAGGCGGCAGGAAGAATGCCTTGAAACGGCTGGCAGGGGGAAAGCCTTACCGATATATGCTGAAGGAGTTTTATCCGGGATTGCGTAATGCATGCTATGTGTCGGTGTACTATGATGTATTGGGCGACAAGGCTGCGGATGCCGTGAATGCCGCCAACGAGTTGATTCGTGCCGGCAAATACAGCGAGGCTTTGGAGATGCTGCTTGAATACCGCAAGGACGACCGTACATTCAATTCCATCGGTGTGTGCTATATGATGCTGGAGGATGGGGAAGAGGCCATCGGTTGGTTTGAAAAGGCGTTGCAGGCGGGACAGGGGGAAGCGGAAGGTAG
>CAJJNP010000083.1 GCA_905193145.1 uncultured Odoribacter sp.
CCTTTTTATGCTACGTTTATGCCTTTGATTCGTTTGAGTGAAATGTATTATATTGCCGCTGAATGTGCTTCAGAAATATTAGATTCATATCGAATTTTGAATGAAATTCGTGATTTACGAGGAGTGCCAGCTTTGCCTGTAGTTGATGAGGGAAATTTCTTAAAGAGCTTGAAAAGAGAGTACCTTAGAGAGTTTTATGGGGAAGGACAGATATTTTTTATGTATAAACGTTTAGGTGGGATTATTGATAGGACAGAGAATGCATATTTAGATCGGAATGTAGCTGTTTCTGATGCTCGTTTTGTTCCCTCATTGCCAGAAAGTGAAATTATGTACCGTTAATTTGAAAATGTTATGAAAAACCAAGTAAAATATTTATTTTTATTATTGTCTGTTTTGGCTGCTTGCCAAGATGAGGACATAATGGAGTTTTCATCTGAGGATACAACTGTGTATTTTCAAGGAGGAGCTGGGTATTCCATGCCTGCTGATGGCTCTGTGATTTATGCTCCAACTTATCGTTATATTGATTCTACAGTAATCTCATTTGCAGGATTGGCAAGTACAGAACGGTATAAAACTGCTTACTTGCCTGTAAAAACGATGGGAAAAACAAAAGATTATCCGCGTCCAGTGAAAATTATAGTTGATAAAGAAAAAAGTAGTGCTATTGAAGGTGTTGACTTTACAGTAGGATTAGACACAATTGCAATTCCAGCTAATGCAAGTGAATTTAATGTACCTGTAACTTTAATTCGTTCGGATGTGTTGCTGGAAGAATCCAAACGAATTGTATTTCGTTTGGAGGAGAATGAATACTTTAAACTATTGATTCCTGATTATAAGGCTTCTAGTAGCTGGAATGCAGTTGCGGATACTTTGTGTGCTTTAAAATTTACAGTTGTATTTAATGAACAATACACTATGCCATTTTATTATGAAACGTTTGGAGAAGAGTTCTTTGGTCCTTGGTCTCCTAAAAAATTCCAGGTGTTGAATGAAGTGATGGGATGGACCGTTCGGGATTGGAATAACGCAGGAAATAAAGTTGCCTACGGACGTTTTGATTTTGCAGCCAAAGCAGTTCGGCGTCATTTGCAAGAGATGGCTGATAACGGAACTCCTGTTACAGAACCAGATGGTTCATTTATGCAATTAGCTCCGAAATATGCAGTAGATTATTCAAAATATGAAAAATAAGTAAGTTATGAAACGATTTAAATATATATTACTTCTGTTTATGCCGCTTTTGTGGTCATGCTTTGAAGATAAAGGAAATTATGATTATCATGAAGTTGGAGAGATTGTGATAGAGGATATTCCTGATATGATTGAGGTGTTGTCTAATGCTGATAGAATTGTAATTACTCCGAAGGTTATATCTACTGTAGAGGGTGAAATTAAAGATGGAGATCCGAATTATGAATTTATTTATCGCTTTGATTTAAAAAGAGGTTCTATAAACAGACCTGATCCATGGGTTGTCTTGAATCCTAGCGGAAGTATGAATTTGGATACATTGGCAACATTCCCTTCCAATAGTTATATCGGTTGGTTTATTGTAAAAGATTTGAGGACAGATATCGAAACCTACAAAACTTTCGATGTAAATATTACTTCTCCGACATTTGAGGGATGGATGGTGTTGTGTAACGAAGGCGATGATAATCGTGTACGTTTTGATATGATTTCGAGAATTTCTGCAGATAGAATTACTCCGGTACATGATATTATGACAGATTTGGGATTACCAGAATGTACTAATGCAACAGAATTAGGCTTGTTACCTTCATTATATGCTCAAGGAGATGCTATCTATATTTTTTCAGAGACTGGTTCGTATGGCATAAATGCTTCTACTTTTGAAACTGATGAATCTTGGAATGTGAAAAACAATCTTTTTATTATTCCTCCTAAAGCAGATCCGGTGGCTTTTGTATCGTTGAATACAGGATGGATGGTTGATAATACGCTTAGATTTTGTGTAACAGCAGATGGCAATGCTTTTGCTAAGACAGAGTCATCTTTTGGGGCATCATTTGAATTGCCGATTAATACCTCTGTACGTGGAGGAAATCCAGAATATAGAGTGGCTCCCTATATCGGGGTTAGTATGGCCCGTCCTGGTAATGGTTCTTCTGCATTGATGTATGATATTGATAACAAGCGATTTGTAGGCTGGGCTTATGTTGAAAATGCTGATGGCAGGCAAATTATGACTCCGTTGACAGATCCCGAGAATAAATTATTTAGTTTTAATACAGGAAAAGATTTAGTGTATATGGAGAGTACTCGTTTTTCGGGAGGTCTTACTTATGCTATTTTACAAGCTACTGATGGTGAAAGAAGTGTTTGCGGTATAAATATGGGAGGAGAAGGATTTGTACAAGAGGCATATTACGCAAAAATTAATGCTTCGGAATTTAAGCAGGCTACAAAATTTGCCTTCCATTCGCAATATCCTTTTATGTTTTATGCTGTGAAAAACAAGGTTTATCTTTATGATTTGGGAACTGGAACGAATTATCCGTTGGAAGGAATTAAATTAGGAGCAAACGAAGAGGTGACTATGTTGAAATTTAATTTATATCAGCAGCCTTCTCTTGATAATTTGGATCAGTCGGAAGAGTTTTTAGGACAACAGTATAATCTGATTGTTGGTTCATATGATAATGGTGCAGCAGGTGTTAATGGAGGTAAGGTTGGATTTTATAAAATTGATCGGTCATCTCATTCTGTAACCAAGTTGAAAGAGTATGATGGGTTTGCTAAGGTAAAAGATGTTGTGTATCGTGAAAGAAGGAAACAATAATTCCTATTAAATTCGATAGTTTAATGTCGTGCGATTCATTCGCACGACATTTTTTTATTGCTTTATTTTTCATTCAAATGAAAAACTATTAATTTAGGCGTTTCTATGATGAGATAGTATTGATTATTTAAAATATTGAACCTATGAAGTTTGTTGTTTCAAGCAATACACTGCTGACTCGTTTGCAGGCGGTGAGTAAGGTAATCGGAGGTAAACCGGTGCAGCCTATTTTGGATAATATTCTATTGGTAGCTTCTGAAGGAGCGTTGTTTGCTACTGCTTCTGATAAGGAGACGACTATGGAGGCCAAAATTGAGCTGGATAGTATGGAAGAAGAAGGAAAAATCACTATTCCGGCAAAAATATTGTTGGATATGTTGAAGGAATTTCCGGAACAACCCCTGTCATTCGATATTAATACAGCAAGCAATGAGGTGAAAATCATTTCTGAAAAAGGAGAATTTTCTGTTATGGGAGAAAATGCAGAAGATTATCCGATACAATCTGCTTTAAATGATAATAAAGCTGTTTTTTCAACTAAATGTGGGTTGATGCTGGATGGTATTTTAAAAACCATTTTTGCTACGGCGAATGATGATTTACGTCCGGTTATGAATTGTATCTTGATAGAGATGAATGAAGATAACTTTACATTTGTCGCTTCAGATGCTCACAAATTAGTGCGTTATAAACGTTTTGATGCAAAGAGTGAGTGTGGACAGTTTTCTTTGATTTTGCCTAAGAAACCGGCTTTGATGTTGAAAAATATTCTCCCGAAAGATGATTCGGATTTAAAATTGGCTGTCGGAGACAAAATGGCTCGTTTTGAGTTTGGTGATTATAAGATGACATGCACGCTTGTGGAAGGACGTTTCCCGAATTATAATGCTGTTATTCCTCAGAATAATCCGAAGAAGATTGTAATTGAGAAAAAAGAATTTTATAATTCATTGCGTCGTGTATCTGTAATGGCAAATCAGACAAGCAATTTGGTGAAGTTTGATGTTTCTGAAGACAAGCTCGTTATTTCTGCACAAGATTCTGATTATGCTATGTCCGGACATGAAACATTGGCTTGTCAATATCAGGGCGAAAATATAGCTATCGGGTTTAAATCTCCTTTCGTGTTGGAAATTTTATCTAATATCACATCTGATGATGTCGTTTTGGAATTGTCTGATCCTACTCGTCCGGGATTATTCCTTTCTTATGAAAATAAGGATAATGATGAGGATTTGTTGATGTTGTTAATGCCAATGATGGTTTAGAAAGTATAGTTGATTATGAAATTGAACTTGGCAAATCCGATTGTTTTCTTTGATTTGGAGACAACCGGTATCAATATTGCAAAAGATAGGATTGTTGAGATCTCTGTGTTGAAAGTTTTTCCAAATGGGAAAGAAGAGCAGCGGACAATTCGTGTAAATCCGGGTATGCATATACCGGAAGAGGCGTCTAATGTGCATGGCATCTATGATGATGATGTGAAGGATTGCCCACAGTTCAAGGGAATAGCCAAAGAGTTGGCTCATTATATTGAAGGGTGTGATTTGGGCGGATATAATTCTAACCGTTTTGATATTCCTTTGTTGGCAGAGGAGTTCTTGAGGGCTGATGTCGATTTTGATATGAGTCGTAGGAAATTTGTTGATGTGCAGACAATTTTTCATAAAATGGAGCAGCGCACTTTATCTGCCGCATATCGATTTTATTGTGATAAAAATTTAGAGGATGCACATACGGCAGCTGCCGATACTTTGGCTACTTATGAAGTGTTGAAGGCTCAGTTGGATCGTTATGGCGATAAATTAGAGAATAATATTGAGTTCTTGAGTAAATTTTCAACACAAAATCGAAACGTGGACTTTGCCGGTTTTATTGTTATTAATGATAAGGAGGAAGAGGTTTTTAATTTTGGAAAGAATAAAGGGATGTCTGTGGCAAAGGTGTTGAAAGAACAACCGGGTTATTATGATTGGGTGATGAAGAGTGATTTCCCATTATATACAAAAAAAGTTTTGACACGAATTAAGTTGCGGGACAGTGGCTTGTTGAAGTAGTATGATAAAAAAGTAGCAGATAAGATAAAACGTAGCGGATTGGTTTTGTACCTTGGCTACGTTTTATTTTTGTCAAATGAAATAATATAGAATTTTGATTAAATGACAGATATGAAGACAAATCAGTTATCTCCTTTTCAACAGGGGGTTGTCGGTGTGCAGTTTTTATTTGTAGCATTTGGAGCAACCGTGTTAGTTCCCTTATTGGTTGGGCTTGATCCTGCGGTAGCTTTGTTTACTGCTGGAATAGGCACTCTTATTTTTCATTTGGTGACTCGTGGTAAAGTACCGATTTTTTTAGGGAGTAGTTTTGCATTTATTGCGCCAATTCTTGAATCAACTCGGTTGTATGGGATGCCAGGAACTCTTTGTGGATTGGTTGCTGTTGCAGGAGTTTATTTTTTTATGAGTTGGCTGATAAAATGGAGAGGGATTAGTTTGATTGAACGACTTTTCCCACCCATTGTAATAGGGCCGGTTATTGTTTTAATCGGTCTGTCGTTGGCTGGTACGGGAGTGAATATGGCAAAGGAGAATTGGTTGTTGGCTTTATGTTCTTTACTTACTGCCGTATTGGTTTCTTTGCGAGCCAAAGGGTTGTGGAAGTTGATTCCTATTTTTTCAGGCATTATGGTTGGTTATGTTGTAGCCGGCTTGACGGGCAAGGTGGATTGGCAGTTGATAGCAGGTGCACCATGGTTTGAATGGCCGCAATTTGTGGCTCCTGAATTTTCCTGGAGAGCGGTATTGTTTATGGTTCCTGTTGCTATAGCCCCGGTTATAGAGCATATAGGGGATATTTATACAGTAAATGCAGTGACAGGTAAAAATTTTGTGAAAGATCCCGGTTTGCATCGTACAATGTTAGGAGATGGATTGGCTTGTTTGTTTGCGGGAATTGTAGGGGGACCTCCTGTTACAACCTATTCAGAGGTTACGGGAGCGATTTCGTTGACGAAGATATCTGATCCCCGGGTGATACGTATAGCAGCAATTGCGGCTATTTTGTTCTCTGTGGTTGGTAAGGTGAATGCTTTATTGAAATCTATACCGTCTTCTGTTTTGGGAGGAATTATGCTTCTGTTGTTTGGTACGATTGCATGTGCGGGTATTAGTAATATGATACAGGCTCGTATTGATCTGACTAATACTCGCAATATGATAATTGTTTCTTTGATTTTAACAGTTGGTATTGGTGGTGCTATTTTGAGTTTCGGGTCTTTTTCTATGTCCGGTATAGGGTTGGCTGCTTTGCTGGGAGTGGTGCTTAATCTTGTTTTGCCGGCAGAGAGTCGTAATACAAAGAAGAATGAAGAGCAAAAATAGATAGAAAGAATTAATGGTATATTATTCAAATAAAAGGGATTAACTTTGATAGAAATACCGGTTAATCCCTTTCGTTTGTTATTGACATTTTTGTGTATTTGCGATTTGAATTAATTTCACTCAAAGTTGAAAAATATCGTATTGCATGCTTTGATAAATAGAAATAATTGTACGTGACTAAAAATATTAGCATAAATATTATGTGTGTATTAAAAAATATTCTCGTTGATAATCTGTATGATATGCAATTTATTGAAGATTTGTTAATTGTAATATTGAAAAAAATGTTCACAAAAGAGGGCTATTTGTGAATAATGGAACAGTTTTTGATATTTTTATATTTTGGTATGATTGTACAGGAAGAATGGATGTATATCGGCGTGTTATTTTTAATGTGATAGTTTAGAAACTTAAAAAAAGTATTGACGTATTTGTCTGTGCATAAATGAAAATATACATTAAATAGTAGTTATATGAAGTTAAAATGGATTGTCATTCTCGGTTTAGGCGTAGTGACAGTAAATGCTTGTAAGAGTAAGCAAGCTGATTATCAGAACATTCCTCGTCCGGTACGAGTGATGAAGGTGGAATCTTTTGGGCGTATGCAGAAAGTGTATACCGGTGTTGTTGAAGCAGAAGAGTACAGTAAGTTGGCTTTTAAAGTATCGGGTCCGCTTATTGAAATGAATGTGCAGGAGGGACAAAAGGTGAAAAAAGGTAGTGTGATTGCAGCTGTTGATCCTTTGGATTATAATTTGCAGAATGAGGCAAATAAAGCTGCATGGTTAACTGCTAAATCGCAGTTGGAGCGCAATAAGCGTTTGTTGGCGATGCAGGCTATTTCCCGTCAAGAGTATGAAATAGCAGAAGCTGATTATATTCGGGCACAATCGGCTTACGAGACATCAAGTAATACTTTGAAAGATACAAAATTAGTGGCTCCCTTTGATGGATTTGTGGAAACTCGTTATGTTGAAAACTTTCAGAAGGTGCAGCCAGGAGAATCGATTATTAAATTGGTGAATCCGGATAAACTGGAAGTAGGATTTATATTACCTGAAATTAATGTCCGTTTGACTCGAGAAAAAATGCAGGTAGAAGTAGAGTTTGATACTTATAAAGGACAATGGTTTAAGGCTAAAGTTAAAGAATTTGTAGATGCTTCTCCAGACGGAAGCGGTATTCCGGTTCGTTTGGCTATTGTGGATACTGCTTTTGCTCGTGATCGCATGAATATTTATCCTGGTTTTTCATGTAGAGTGCGTTTGAATATAGATAATAGTTTTGGAGAAGGTTTTGCGGTTCCTATGAGTGCAATCTTTAAAGATCCGGATACAGGAGAGACTTCTGTGTGGTTGTATCGTGCAACACAGGGGGCTGTAGAGCGTCAGCCGGTAAAAGTAGGTCAGGTATTTGGAACAGATTATGTTGAGGTCATGTCAGGATTGGATGCTGATGACGTGATTGTTGTGGCCGGAGTGAATTATATAACTGCAGGACAAAAAGTGTCGTTAGTGGAAAATTGAAAAGGGGGAAGAGATGAATTTAGCTAAATATTCATTGGATTATCCAAAAGTGATTTATTTTTTCTTGGCGGTGATGTTGATTGGTGGTGTAATGGCATTTGGTTCGCTGGGAAAGAAAGAGGATTCTCCGTTTGTCATTAAGACAGCGGTTTTGATTACACAATATCCGGGAGCTTCTCCTAAAGAAGTGGAACAATTGATTACAGAACCGGTTGAGCGTGAAATACAATCCATGCGTAGGGTGTACAAGTTGAAGTCTGATTCCTACTATGGAATGTCTAAAATTACAATCGAATTAGATCCTGCAACTCCGCCAGAAGAAATGCCTCAGATGTGGGATGAACTGAGACGTAAGGTTTTGAATGTTCAGGCTCAGTTACCGCAAGGTGCATCGGCAATCAAGGTGTCGGATGACTTTGGTGATGTATTTGGAATTTATTTTGCTCTGACTGCTGATGACGGATTTTCATGGCACGATCTTCGAGATTGGGGACAGCGTTTGAAGACTGAGTTGGTGACAATAGAAGGTGTTCAAAAAGTAGCTCTTTTTGGTGAGCAGACTGAAGTGGTGAATGTTTTTATTTCCATGTCTAAATTGGCTAATTCAGGAATCAATTTGAATACTTTGATGCAAACAATACGTTCGCAGAATGAGTTGGTGAATACTGGAGAGAAAAAGGCAGGGAAAATGCAGTTGAGAATTTTGGCAACAGGTACCTATAAAAATTTGACTGATATTCGTAATCAATTGATTGTAACAGAATCAGGAAAACAAGTTCGCTTAGGAGATATTGCTGATGTCGAGAAAGGGTATCTGGAACCGCCCGGAACCTTGATGCGCGTCAATGGTAAGCGGGCTATAGGTGTCGGTGTTTCGACTGCATCTGATTATGATGTGGTGAAAGCTGGAGAGTCTGTTCGTGCCCGTTTGGTTCAGTTGGAAGAACAGATGCCTGTAGGTATAGAGATGGTGACTCTTTATCCCGAAGACCAAATTGCTAGAGAAGCAAATAATGGCTTTATCTTGAACTTGGTGGAATCAGTTGCGATTGTGATTTTTATCATTTTGTTGGTAATGGGAGTGAGAGCAGGGTTACTGATAGGTAGTTCATTGATTTTCTGTATTGGAGGTACGTTATTGATTATGCAGTTTATGGGTGTTGGTCTGAATCGTACTTCTTTGGCTGCTTTTATTATTGCTATGGGTATGTTGGTGGACAATGCCATTGTGGTAACCGATAATGCACAGATTTCTGTAAGCAGGGGTATCCGGCGTCGTCAGGCTTTGATAGATGGAGCTACAACACCTCAATGGGGATTGTTGGGTGCTACATTGATTGCTGTTTTTTCTTTCTTGCCTTTGTATTTGGCGGCTTCGTCTGTGGCAGAAATGGTAAAACCATTGTTTATCGTGTTGGCTGTTTCCCTTCTTTTGAGTTGGGTTTTGGCATTGACTCAGACAACGACCTTTGGAGAGTTTATTTTAAAAGATAGTACTGGAGATATTGTAAAGGATCCTTATGATAAACCATTCTATCATAAATTTGAAAACATGTTGCGCTTTTTGATTCGTTTCAAGAAAACAACGCTGTTGATTATGATTGGATTATTCATGTTATCTATGGTTGTGATGGGATTGCTGCCGCAAAATTTCTTCCCGAGTATGGATAAGCCTTATTTCCGTGCTGATTGTTTCTTGCCGGAAGGCTATAGTATTCGTGAGACAGAAAAAGAAATGGGTAAAATCGAGGATTTCTTGCTGCAACAAAAAGAGGTAGTGAGCGTTTCTGCTACTTATGGAAGTTCTCCTTTGCGTTACTATTTGGCAAGTACTTCTTTTGGCCCTAAACCTAATTTTGGCAATTTGTTGGTTGAACTTAGCGATAAGAAATACACAGCAGATGTTGAAGCTCGTTTGAATGAGTATGTCCGTATTAATTTCCCCGATATTTTAATTCGTTCATCGTTATTTAAGTTGTCTCCAGCAGTGGAAGCTAATATTGAATTTGGTTTTATTGGTGCAAATATTGATACGCTGGCTAGATTAACAGAACAAGCTATGGCTATTATGCGCAAGTGCGATATGGTAACAGATGTGAAAAATAGCTGGGGAAATAAAGTTCCGGTTTGGGAACCAGCCTACTCTCAGGAGCGTGGTCAGCGTTTGGGAATATCTCGTCAATCTGTAGCCTATTCGTTAAAAATAGCAACGAATGGCTTGGCTTTGGGTGAGTTTAGAGAAAAAGATTTATTTATGCCGATATTGTTGAAAGAAGAGAATATTTCGACATCTGATATTGACAATATGAAGACTTTGCCGGTGTTCTCACAATCTGGTTATCCGGTGCCGTTGGCTCAAGTGGTGGATAGCTTCGCTTTTGCTTACAATTATAATGTGATTAAGCGCTATAACCGTGAAAAAGTGATGATGGCACAATGTGATTCCAAACGTGGAGCAAATACGATGGCGGCATACGCTCAGGTGAAAAAAGCTTTGGAAAAGGAAATTGTATTGCCTCAAGGCTATCGGATGCAGATTTTTGGAGAAAATGAATCCCAAACAGAATCTAATGCTGCTATTGGTGCTAATATGCCTTTGACATTTATTCTGATGTTTATTGTATTGCTTTTCTTATTCCATACTTATCGTAAACCGGTTATTATCTTGTTGATGGTACCATTGATATTTATCGGTGTTGTGTTTGGTCTGGTGGTAACAGGCAAGATGTTTGACTTCTTTGCTTTGTTGGGTGTATTGGGACTTGTGGGTATGAATATAAAAAATGCGATTGTGTTGATAGACCAAATCGGAATCGAGGAGCAGCGTGGATTGCCGCGATTGGATGCTATTGTAGAGGCTACTAAATCTAGAATTGTTCCTGTTGCTATGGCTTCGGGTACAACAATTCTCGGTATGTTGCCGTTGTTGTTCGATGCTATGTTTGGTGGTATGGCTGCTTGTATAATGGGCGGATTGCTGGTGGCAAGTTTGTTGACCATTTTTGTGTTGCCTGTAACATACAGTTTGCTATTTAAAATAAAAAATACTGAGCGGCAGACCATGAACGAATAAAGATGAAGAATATGAAAAAATGGATATTAATTTTTATTGGAACGATACTTGTTGGTGGTGCATTTGCACAGAGTTTGTCTTTAGAGGAATATAGAACGCAAGTTTTGGAGTATAACCAGGATTTGCAGAAAGCTCAACAATCTGCTGAAGGTGCTCTTTATTCATTGAAAAGTATCAAAACTGGTTTTTTCCCGCGAGTAGATGTTTCAGGAAACTATTCCTGGCAATTTGAAGAAATAGATTTTTTGCCAGGAACACCATTGAAACACGATAATTATGGTGTGGAAGCTGGAATTGTTCAGCAGATATACACAGGAGGAGCTGTGCGTAAACAGCATGAAGTTGCAAAATTGCAATATGCTATTGCACAGTTAGCGGTGGAACATACAACGGATAATATTGTTTATGCGGCAGATGTATGTTATTGGACATTGGTTGCAAATCAAAATTTATTAAGAATTGCAGAAGAATATGTAGTGTTGATTAATGAATTGTATGGAATCGTAAACAAGCGTTTTGAAGAGGGTGCAATTAGCCGGACAGATCTTTTAATGGTGCAAAACCGTTTGAAGGAGGCAGAATTGCAGCAAAATACTGCGATGACAAATTATCGTATTGCATTACAATCTCTTAATATTATGGTGGGAGCAGATCCTGACAGAGAAGTGTTTTTGTCAGATACCATTCGACACACATTGCAACAGCCTCAAGAACAAGAATTGGATAAAGCCTTGGAAAAACGAGCAGATTATCAGGTTGCAGTGAAGAATGTTGAAGTTGCAAAAATGCAGACACGTATGGCTCGTTCAGAATTCTTACCGCAAATAGTTGTAGGAGTGAAAGAAAAGTACGGAACCCAGTTGCTGAATGTAAATGGAGATCGGAAATGGGCTACTACGGCTTATGCACAGGTGAATATTCCTGTTTTTCATTGGGGAAAAATGCGTAAAGAGGTGCAGAAAGGACGTTCTCAAGAAGAGGTTAGGGAATTGGAACGTACTCAGTTGCGTGATCAGGTAAATAAAGAGCTTAGTAAAGCTTGGGTGAATATGACAGAGACTGCCAATCGATTGGAAATTGTTCGTTCTTCATTGGAGATAGCTGAAGATAATTTGGATTTGAATACATTCAGCTATAATGAAGGGAAACTTCCGATATTGGATGTGCTTTCTGCTCAGGCTAGTTGGTTGCAAGCGTATACGAATGTTGTTTCTGTGAATTACCAGTATAAAGTAGCTATAGCAGAATATATGCGCGTATTGGGAACCAGATAAAAAAACATAGACAGCCTAACAAGTGTAGGCGATGGTTAAATAAATTGGAATGTAGATGGATTCGTGATTAAAATGGAAACATCTTAAGTGTAACTTCGTTATTAGGGAAGTTAGTTCTAAATTTTTTAACCATGAATAAGATCGTGAAGAATATCACAACGGGGCAATTAGCCCTTATGACCGCGGCGGCTGTTATCAGCCTTCGCGGTCTGCCTATGATGGCACAAGAGGAGATGACCATGTTTTTTTACATTGGTTTTGCTACTTTCCTGTTTTTAATCCCTGCTGCTCTTGTGGCTGCTGAATTAGGTAGTGCTTTTGCTGCTGAAGGTGGTGGTGTATACACTTGGGTGAAGGAAGCATTTAATAAGCGGATGGGATTTACGGCGATTTTTCTTCAGTGGATTCAAAATGTTGTATGGTATCCTACTGTTTTAGGGTTTGCTGCTGCCTGTATTGCATACATGGTCGGAAAACCAGAACTATCACAAGATGGTGTATATGTTGGAGTATTTGCCATTGTGATGTATTGGTTGGCCACCCTTCTTACTTTTATGGGTACGTCTTTTATTTCAAAGATTACCAGTCAAGGATTTTTGATAGGTACTGTTTTGCCGGGTGTCATTATCATTATTGTGGCATTAGTATGGGTAATGGGAGGTAATCCTGTTTCTTTTGAGCATATTCCTGACACAGTATCCCAGATTGTCACTGTAGAAGCTGGACATGCGCATCCTCGTTTTTTTCCTCACATGACGGGAATGAGTGATATAGCATTTTTGGCCGGTATTCTTTTATTATTTGCAGGTGTAGAAGTTCATGCCGTGCATGCGCAGGAATTGAAAAATCCTCAGCGTCAATTTCCGGCTGCTATGTTATTGGCTGCTTTAATTTCATTTGTTTTATTTACTTTTGGTTCGTTGGCGGTAGCTATTGTTGCACCGTATAAAACAATTAATCTGCAGTCTGGTGTATTGGAAACCTTTCATGATGTGTTTGCGCATTACAATGTGAGTTGGTTGACTAATGTAATGGGATTACTGACAGCATTTGGTGCTTTAGCAGGTGTTATGTCATGGATTTCAGGTCCGAGTCGAGGTCTTTTATGGACTGCCAAAGAAGGGTTGTTACCTGATTTTATGAAGAAAACTAATAATAATGGAGTGCAGATTAATATATTATTATTACAGGGTGCTATAGTGACTGTTTTGTCATCATTGTATATTGTTATGAAAGATGTCAGTGTTGCATTCTTTTTGCTGACTGCTTTGACAATTGGTGTTTATTTAGTGATGTATATGATGATGTATTTGGCTGGCATTAAATTACGCTATACACAACCTGATCTGCCCAGAGGATA
>CAJJNP010000084.1 GCA_905193145.1 uncultured Odoribacter sp.
CCAATAGTACCGTCAGGAAGAATTGTCAATGAAGAATATGCCGATCCGGTAGGACAAATTGACTTCTTAACCGGCCAAGTTTGCCCTTCATCATAACTCACAAAAACTGAGACATTCCGTCTGTTAGCAGCGTCATTGGGTATACTGTGTAATAAACGATTCTTCTCATAGCCATCATTAACAGAAGTATATCGAATTATATCACCATTGCAATTCGGTTCAAGCATTTCAGTCCACTCAGATACTTCTCCCCATGTAATACCTCCATCAGTCGATTTCGTATAGTAACGGGGACCTTTACTCTGACGACGAATACTCATTAGGATTGTACCATCACTTAACTCTACAACTTTAGATTCGTCACCGCCTAATTTAGCTCGTTTGGAAACATTCCACGTCTCTCCATTATCATCTGAATAGTAAACAAAATTAGACAAAGTGCTTGCTGAATTCTCACGGACAGCAGCTACAAACATAATCCGTCCATTTTTTGTCAATAATCCATTTCCCGAAGCACAGAAAGAAGCATACCACCCCTGTCTCTCGGTAACAGTACATGCCGTTCCATAAAGCTGCTCAGTGATATCACGAGGTGCGCTCCAAGTTTTACCATTATCCGTACTTTTACAAACATAAGTACGAGTAGGATTCGAAGGAGATGAATTATTAAAAATACCTTCACCACCTACAAAAATACAAAGAAGGCCATTTTCTTCCGTCGTATGTACTAAACCGGCATCGCCAAATCCTCTACGTGCTCCTGTTCCTTCAGCAATAGTTTGCGGTTCGGACCATGTGATACCTCCATCCTCACTTCTTCTTATAACCACGTCAATATCTTCAGGCAAGTCACCTTGATTATTTTTACGCTTGTCTGTTGCAACAACCAAAGAACCATCTGCAGCAGTAATAATCGCTGGAATTCTATAGTTCTTTGAACCGGCATCCCCAGGTGCAAATAACAGTTTACGCTTCAATAAGATAGTACGTTCCCCTTCAACTGAACCTTCCGTAAAAGCATATGTTTCATCTGCAGTAGTGATAGAAACTATATTTGCATCAACTTTGTTCCCTTCTGTTGCATTATCAGCTATATCATATGTAATCCATAAATAATTGGTTCCCGAAGTCAATTCACCTGTAAGTTCACAATTTATCTCTCCGGAAGCAGGCTTACAACTGCCTAATAAAGTAGCGGTAACAGCAGTATAGCGAGCATCAAAACTATTTATATTTCCAGTAGAATACACCTTAATGCTTTTCACATCCTGTACATTTGTAGTTCCATCCATGTTCAAGGTAAGTTTATTGCACTGAACCGGATCCGTTCCTTCCATATCCAACACCGCCTTTAGCACCACTTCATCCTCATTACCACGCCCAGTAAAATTAGAATCCTGCACAACAGAAGCTGAAGCTACTTTACAAGGACCATCAACCGGATAATTCACAAGTACTCCGTTGTGCCCGTTTCCACTGACATCCGGAACAGTCAATCCGTCAATATTTTCAAAATCATAGGCAGCGACCAATCCTTCCGATGCAGGCATTTCATCTACCTTATCTGCATTGATTTCCTCCAATGACAACGCTCTTTTCCAAAAACGGAGATTATCAATTTCACCTTTCAAATAATATGCATATTCCATTGCAGAAGCTCGTCCGGTTCCTACAGTAACATCATAGTCATTTTCCACATACCACGGGCCAATATCTTTTATACCGGAATTTCCAACCTGCTTTCCGTTATGATATAGATACATTTTTCCATTTACTCTATCCACTACAAAAGCAACATGCGCCCAAGTATCCAAACTGCCAGATTCTGTAGACCATACACTCATAGAATTATCATGATTCCCAGCAGTATTTGGAGCATTATTCGCATAAAATTTACTTGAACTTTGTCCCCCCCATAATTCATATCCACTTTTGGGAGTACCGGTCATACTCCGTTTTGCAACGAACCGTTGACCATCTAACCACCGATTTACCTTGACCCAACACGCAACGGTAAAACTCTCCTCTGCCGAGACGTTAAAGTCATCATGAGAAGCGATTTTCATTAATTGATCCGTACCATTCAGTACCAATGATTGTCCCGATTGTCCCCAAAGCGGTAGAATACTCATCAGAACCAAAATAGAAATCAAAGAAATGTAATGTTTCATTTTCAATAATAGATTTTTTAGTTTAACAAAAAAATTATACGTTTAGAAAACGATAAAACAAAAGGAGCTGCTATATGTTATTATTTACATTATATAACAATAACAGCTCCCCTTCTATCAAAATATAGATATAATATTGAGGTTAATACCTAATATTACTTCTTTATTACTTTCAATGCTTTTAGAATCTTAGTATCCTGTTTTATATTAATAAAATAAATACCAGCAGCACCATTTACACTTAAATGGATATTTTCGCCATCGGCTACCGTAGTTTCTTTTGCATCAATCATTTTTCCTGCAGCATCAAATACTTCAATAGCGTATGTACCCTCGTTTGCAAAACGAATATTCAATTCATCTACAAACGGATTCGGGTAAGCATTATAAGCAATTTCCAATTCGTTATCAGCAAAACCGACTCCACCATCTGTCACTGTTACCGAACGATAAGTTTTGGATACTGATCCCCAACCGTTCTCCAATGTCAAAATAGCGTTGAATTCACCTTCTGAAGGATAAGCTGCTACTACACTACCGGCTTCACCCGTTCCTGTAATATCACCTTGAATTTGAGCCTCTTCTAATTTCCAAGATGGTTTAGTTTCAACTTTAAAGATACTACCAGAAATAAATGGTGCACCTGTTCCATAAGTGATATCTACCGGAACATATTGGTTCACACCCTGGGAAACTGTCTTAATTTCGGTCATATAACCTTTTAAAGTCTTATTACTTCCTGTACTGAGAATTTCATTATTCTCATTCGGTTCAGTTTCAAAATCCCAGTAGCCAATCAACGACTCCGGTATTACAGTTTGATGCTCCATTGACTTTTTCACTTCTTCAGCAGTCAGCCCTTTATTATATAATTGGAATTCATCTAAATATCCATCAAAGCCTGCTCTATTGGCAGCAATACCACCTACCATAATCGTATAAGAATTCTTCCAGTCCTTTACATTCGTTATACCACCTCCGGAATTAATCAGCTTACCATTAACATATAACGATACATTACGTCCATTTTGATAATCAACAACAACTGCCAAATGATACCATTGATTAGGAACAAAAGTAAAGTCCTCTGCTATAATTTTAGTTTCCGAACCTGCTCCAGATTCTTTTTTCTTCAAATTAAACGATAACTTATTATCCGAAGCTTGGATATGAGTCCAAAGCCATCCCCAATCGCTATCGGGCCAACGATCTTCAGCAGCACGTATATTTAAAAGATGCGTACCATCGCTTATGTGATTAAATACAGCCGGTTTGAACCAAAAAGCAATGGTAAAAGGAGACTGGCTATTAAAATTCAATTGATCGGCTGGAACTCCAAAAGCAATTTCATTTAATCTTAAGCCACGCGAAACATATCCATCTGCATTACGTCCGATATATTTATATGTTACCTTATCACCCTTTTCTATCGAAATGGGACTATCGCTGTCATTGGCCGTCAGCGTTTTTATTTCCGGCATAGCCCCTACTTCTTCAGAAGAAATCTGAATCAAGGCTTGATGTAATTCTATGTTTTCCCCAGAAGTAATACGAAGATCATAAATACCAATTTCACTAAGAGCTGTTTCAAGTGATACAGAACTCGGGAAGTCTTTTACAACAACACCTGTCTGCGCATTCAGAATTTCCCACTTATCAGCCGGTGCATGAGTCGGATCAATATATTTAATCGCAAATGTCTCACCACTCTTAATCACCGGTTTATCGATTTCAATACCTTCTACAGTTGAATTATCCGGTGTATCCAACCATCCTGTCCATGCAATTTCTGATTCACTCTTACCGTCCAAAGCAACAGCCGATACTCCTAACTTAACCTTTTTATCACCATTTACATCAAACGGAGCACTCACTACATAAGCAGCCCATGAAGTAGTAGCCGTACACATAACAGGTTCACCACCTTCTTGTTGGATATAAATCTTATAATACCAAGTATTGACATCTTCATTATAAATAGGATCTTCCGGATGAGCAGCATCACGATCTTTCATCTTAAAGAACACTTTGAAATCCAATCCCTTATAATTGGCAGCCAACAACTTCTGATTGGTAATTATCGGCTGATTCGGAGTTAGAGCATCAGAACGTGTTAATGAAATTTCTCCAATCAACACTTTAAAATCCGCAGATGTCTTTTCAAATCTTAAACCGAGCATAGCAAGCGTCTCTTTGTTCAATCTCAAAGTACCGGGAAGCGTACCTACTTTAATTGTCTTTGCAACCCATTCCTTGCTTGAAGTAATATTATTTCCAACAGTAGCCGAAACTTCTGTACCTTCCTTACCTTCTGCAGAACATGCAACAGCTACAGAACCTGTACCGCTGACAACTTTATAACGAATAGTCAGCACATCACCACTTTTCAGCGAATATTGTGTTTTAAACAGATGAAGATATTCTCTATCTGTTTGGCCTGCTATAGAAAGACAAGAACCACCAAACCAAGCATCGTCCCAAGTAAATTCTGCTTTCAAACCTTTGCTCGGCACATCTGTCACATCTCTTCCCATAAAATTGGCAGTAAACCACCATCTCCATGTAGGTAAATAATCCTGCATACCAATATTGTACCATTCATTTTTGAATGTTGTTTCACCTTTCACATTAAAGAAAGTACCGTTACCCAAATTAAAATAAGTAACAAAAGGCTCTGCAGCCAAATCATCGGAAGCTAATACACTACGTGCCGTAATGAATTTAGAGAATCCATGGAAATCTGTAGCAGTGGTAGAATGTCTCAATATATTTTGGATTTTCAAATCATTTACGGGATTATAAGTAGACCCTGTAAATACATTCTCACTAATCAACTGATACGTTTTTTGTTTAGTCAACGGACTAGATCCCAACTCACCTCTTCCTTCAAAAATCATATTCATATTGTGTGCTCCCCAAATACCTACAGATATTTCAGCATTCTTCAAAGCAATCCAATCGGCCACAGATCTGCCTTGAAAGTCCATACCACCATATACATCATAAGAGGAACGTCCCGCAAAACTTTTTGCTGTACTCTGAGAAGTAGACAAACCACTTGCACCCCAGTTATAATTCATAAAATATGCATCGGATGTAGGATTTCCATTCCAGTGGAACCAATCTTGATTTGAAGAACTAAGGGCATCACCTCCCCCTACGGTTCCCCCGCTCGTCATCAAAGAGTACCATGCATTCGTAAAATACGGCCACTTTGCTGCTTCACGCTTGGCAAAACACTGAGACAACAATGTCTTCAATCCATCAGCACTTAAACCACTACCAATACTAAACTCTGAATTATAACCTATTCCATCAATACCATAATAACGCAGAAATTTCAATAATTTATCTGCACCACCATCGATCATAGCTTTCATTGTTTGTCCATGGCCACCATCAGTAGCGGTAACTGTTGAAGCCCAAGGCACGGAAGCCAGCGTCGATGTTCTTACGCCATTCTTATGGCAAATATCAGTAAAAGCACCGGCCATACGAATCATAGGAGCAGTCCAATTACCATAAATATCCACATAGCTCCACATACTAAACACTTCGGAATCAAAAAAGTAAGAAGGAAGTGATTTCCACCCCCCACCATCAGCAGTACCGATTGGACACCACCAGATCAGTTTTCTATCCGGAGTCATTTCCGGATCAACTTGTGTAGCCGAATTGGTGAAACGTTCTTTAGGCTTCACACGAGAAATAAAGAATTCTTCATCTTCAGCTGCTGCATCTGAAAATAAAGGAGTTCCCGGTTGCCAATTAGAATAAGCTTCATAAAAAGGCACACTCTTACTACTTTCGTTCACATACATCGAATGCGATGGAACTTGGGCGAATGCCGCACTACTCACTAACAGGCAGGCCCCTACATAATAATGTCTGATTTTTCCCATAAATATAAATTAATTAGATTATATTCCGGAGTACTTCTACTCCGGAACTAAACAGAAAATATAAACGCTCTACAAGTTAACAGTACCATTAATGGTAGCCTGTTTCCCAGCAATTCCAACTTTCAAATTAAAGACCAGTTTCCCATTTTCCACTTTCAATGTACCACTCAATAAACTTACAGTTTCATCATTCAAACTATACGTGACTTGACCTGACAAATCTGCACCTATGGTATAGGTATGTGCATCTTCCAAATTAACGTCCTGATCAAAATTGAAAATTAAATAATTTGTGAAATCTCCTTGATCAAGTTCTTCTGGAATAAAAATCAAAAGTTCTTTTGTTGTTTGCCGTTCCCAGCTGAATCTATCATCGAATGTTACATCATAAATTTCAATAATACCGGCGTCTTTCACTGTTATTTCCTTTTCCGCCTTCACTGTATTACCTTTATCATCCTTTATTGAAACTGCTATAGCAGTCTTTCCTGCAGCAATAGTAGTTACAACTCCTTCATTATCCACCGTAGCGACTTGTTCATTAGAAGAAGTCCAAGTATAGCGATCTTCTGGAATATTTTTCACATTAGCCTTTACTTCAGTAGCTAATTTGAAAGATTCACCCGCATAATAAGAAGCAGTTCCATCTACAAAACTAATAGAAGTAACCTTCAATAAAACAATAAAATGGCATTTATCACTCTTATCTCTTGACGTAGCAATAATATCCACTTCCCCTGGTGAGCGGAATACAACTAATCCTTCACTGCCTACCGTTGCTATATTTTCATCAGAAGAAGACCACTTTATAGGCCAGTAATCTGTAATGCCAAAGGGTGCTACATCAACTTCCGGAAACAAATTATAGAAAAGAACATCTTCTATTGTATATTGTGAATTAAGCATTGTCACAGATTCAACATAATAGTCGTTCTTATCATAAATCTCACAACTTGCTGTTACTTTTCGCCCTTCCGCTTCCACTGTCACAACTGCATTCCCCGGCACTCCTCCGGAAGTAACTACAATAAAATATTCTCCAGGAGCCTCTTCACTAAGTCCACGTTTATTCACGACCAACCCTTCACCTGAAGTCGTTACTTTAAAATCAATGCTATTAATAGTCGTCTGGTCATCCGGATATGCTTTATAATATACTACAATCGTGTCTTTCCCCTTATCATCATTATTAATAGTAAATTTATAACTGCTCTGTTCAATCTCTGTAATATCAGCTCCTGTAAAAGACATTAACGATAAATACAATTTTACTTTTACATATACTTCACATTCTATTTCTGCTCCCCCTAACTTAGCCGTTATCTTTATAGGTTCTTCTTGTTGCACATTTTGTGGATGAATACCTATTTTATAGGTACCCTCTTGAGTAGTTTCTTGCAATTTGCTTGCATCATCCACTAACAGAACCGCCTCATCAGAAGATATAAATTCTAATGGATAGAGTTTCAATAAATCCGGATCAATAGTTAGAACCAATGAATCTGAAATAGTACTCGGATTAATATAATATTTACTTTGTTCAAACGAGAAAGTCGGGTCAGTTGGACCAATACGTTCTGCTACTGTCACAATCGCCAGCAAATAACGTCCATCCTGAAGCGTTGCCTTTACAACAGCCTGCCCATAATTAACTCCCGTTACTTTACCAGCCTCATCTATCGTCAAGACATTTCCTTGTATGCCCTCTTCTGGTGTTTCATCTTTTATTGACCAGACAACGGTCCCCGGAAATAAATCTTCTCCTTCAGCAAGTACCTGAAATTGATAAGATTCATTTGGATATACTGTCACTGCGGTTTTAGACATCTTAACATATTCCACATCATCATCTTTACAACCCACCAAACTTAGACAGGCAGTAAATAATGTCAAGATAAAATATACATATTTCTTAGTTATCATATTTTTTTTATTAATAGTTAGCTATTAAAAATTCTTTGGAATGATACGATTATTTTCATCGCGTCCTTCTGTCGGTACATCCCACCAAACACGAGTACCAGCGGTATTATCTCCTCCAAGCGCAACTTCAATATTAGGAATATTCACTTGCTCATTCGAAGTGCTTTCACCAAACGGTATACGCCGTATCTGCAATTCATTATCAAATGATTTATCCGGCCAATTCCTGGGCACTCCGTTCACTTCTTCTACAACAGGAAACAGTCTGGGATATCCTGTACGACGGAATGTAGTCCATGCCTCAGCTGACTGTGGGAAATTAGCAATATACTTTTGAGTGACAATCTTCTCTAATTTCACTTCGTCAGAGTCCCCCTCATCCCATTTTACCCCAACTTGCACACCACGGGTTTGATCCGTTTCACTAAATTCAGGCTGATAATAATCTTTATAAACTATTTTCGTATTAGCAGCCGTCTGTTTCAAATAAGCATCAGCCGCACCAGATAACCCATTCTCTTCAAAAACCTTTCTGATACCTTGCTCATAAAAATCCTTAGCACTGGTACCCCCGACATTCCAATTTCTCAATTTAGCTTCAGAAAGAAGAAAAAGGACCTCAGTCACTTTAAAGAAATTACGCGGCATATATTTCACTTGAAATTTAGAGAATGCCTTGTAACCGTTCTCTGCCGGGCTCGGGTCAACAGAGCATCCTTGACGCATACCGACACACTCTTTTGCAACATCCAGTGTTTTTTTACCAGATGTTTTAGAATTAATAACCGCTCCATTTTTAGAAAACCACACTTCAAGCAACGGATTATTATAACGTTTCATGATGTTTTCTAAAGAAGCTCCTAAACGAGAATCCTCCCACTCGGCACTAATTTTATGAAGAGGATGTTGATAAGTACTACCATTATCCGTAGGCAATCCAAAATCTTCAGTAAGCAACCCTATTTCATCATTAGCAGCACTTTCCGCAATAGTCTGTGCGTCTCCCGGATTCACTTTTACCATATTCAATGCCATTCTCAGCCGTATAGAATTGGCAAACCTCACCCAATTCTTCCAATCACCTTTTGAATACCCTTCTTTTTCACCTTCTACCCGTTTCAACATTTCAGCAGACGTTTTTTTTTCTTTCAAAGTAGCAATCGCCTCTTCCAAGTCAGTAAAGATTGCCTTATATGTATCCTCACAAGACAAATATTCAAGTGGATTGGTCTCTTTCAATTTTCGATAGTCATTATAAGGAATCACACCAAAGAAATCAACTAATTCATGCATACTGTAAGCATACAAAATTTGAGCGATTGCTTTCCATTCTGGATTTCCATGACTTTCTGCAAAAAAATAAGCGTGATAAAGTTGCGGAAATAATTTCTGACTCTCACCGAGAGGACCACCATAATACCCATTCGGATAATCATACGTATGATATAGAGGTTGGCCAAAGTCGAATTTACTTTTTGAAACAGTGCAATATCCTGCAAATACATCTATATTGGTATTACGCTGATATTGATATTTATGTTCTCTAAAATCAATCACATATTCCATTGCTTGGCGTAGTTCTCCTTCCAATACCTCATCAGAAACATCTCCCATATCAATTCCATCACCTCCTGAAGTATCACTCTGCTTATCATCAATAATTTGCCAATCCGTATAATCAAACGCATCCCCACAACTTCCCATTATTAAAGAGGTGGTAGCCAATAAGCCATAAAAGAATATTGATTTATATATTTTTTTCATCTTCAAAAATCAATTAATAGGTTAATTTTATATTAAAACCGAAACTACGGGTAGTCGGTAGTGTAAACGAATCGACTCCGCCAAAAGCATTAGCAGCAGTAGCAGATATATCCGGATCTACTGGTGAATCCTTATACAAGAATCCGATATTACGTGCAATCAAAGACAATGTTAAATGTTTGGAAGGGCCTAATAAATCATAGAATGTATATCCTAAAGAGATTTCACGAAGTCGCACATTTGTCCCCTTATAAATGCAATCCAGATGAGCACCACCTACAGTTTCATAATAGTTACGGGCTGTAATTTGTTGTCCATCAGGCAAAGTTACCATGCCATTATTTGTTAAACGTGCTTCTGCACTTCGCTCTGATAATCCTGCAAAATCCATTTCCGCCTGCGTTAGTGAAATTACTTTTCCACCTATCTTTCCATCAACCAAAAAATAAAGAGAGAAATCTTTGTAACTAAAAGTATTATTCCATCCGAAATTAAATTTAGCATTTGTATTACCTAAATAACGACTGTATTCACTTGTCAACACGGGTTTTCCGTCTTGAATCTTAATTTTACCATCATCGCCATATACAAAATCCTTTCCGTACAAGTCGCCATAAGATCCACCTTTAATAAATTTAGTCTGAATTTCCACACCGCTTGCACTCATAATACAATCATCAGTTGTTCCATCCGGTGCAGTATATGTATCCATAATTTTATTATCATTATAAGATAAATTCAAACCAGTGCTCCATCTAAAATCTTTTGTAGAAATGACATTATAGTTGGTAGTAAACTCAATACCGCGATTTCTAATTTTACCTGAATTTATTGGCTTTGTTTGGCCGGTAGCTGTAGTTATTCTCATAAACTGATTTTCCATAGTACTCTGATATATAGTTACGTCTAAATTCAGTTTATTATTAAATAATGTCGCATCCAATCCAACCTCGAACGCCCGAGTTGTTTCAGGTTTCGGATTATCAAAAGTCGGATTTCTTGCTCCGATAGTTCCTGTTAACGGATTTGCAAACTGCGCAGCATAAAATTCCGCAGGGATAGAGTTACCAACCACACTATAAGATGCCCTCAGCTTCATCGCGTCAAGTTTGGGCATATTAAAAGGTAACAATTCTTTTAATAAAAGATTACCTCCTACTGAATAGTATGGAAAACTTTTATACTTACCATGAGTAGCGAACTGCTGAAATGCCTTTGACCAGTCATTACGGAAACTGACATCAATGTAACCTTTATCCCAAAATCCTACTTGTGCCGTTGCAAAAACAGCTGTTTCCCAATTTGTAGTAGGGGTCAGGTCTTGTCCAGTTAATAAAGTACCTTTATACCCCTCTTTGTTAGAGCCCAAGGCTCCTGGTATAGGATAAGGTATATTTGGAGAAACATATGTATTATCATTCGTCTTAGTCATATAAATAGAATGATCTTTAATGCGTTTAAAACTGGTACCTACTGTAGCATTAAATGAAATTTTCTCTTTAAATTTCTCCGTATATGTCAACAAATAATCCGAATAAATTTCACGATGGGAAGCTCTTGATCCCCAGTACGTAGCACCTAAGGTTTGATTTTTAGCCACACGAATAGTAGCTAATTCAAGCACTGTATTTTCATCATGAGTCTTATCCAAACTCACACGGGCTTGAGCTGACAAGCTTTTTAAAATCTGATACTTAGCAGTAAAAGAAGCCATAATACGATCACGTAAAGCTTCATCATTGATCGCATCTAACATAAAATAAGGATTATTGATATATGGGTTATTTACCCACGGGAAATTTTGTACTGCCACTCCTTCCAAATTAGGATTCACAATATCATTTTCCACATTCGGATCCAGTGCCGGATTATATACTAATGGATCATCTTTATCTGCAATATAAGTTCTATTTTTATCAAAATAACGTAAATCTACGGCAGAAGGAGTAAGGTATAATCCCGGAAGTGAACCTTTAGCTTTACCAATAACAGGACGATTTATTGTTTTCTGAGTTACATAATTCAATGATAAGTCTAACTTTAGCTTATCATTAAACAGATTATAGCTTTGTTTGAAAAGAAGATTATGTCTCACAAATTTATTTTTGTCCATCAACCCTTTCTGCGTTGTATTTCCATAAGAAAAATAAGTACTGGAATATTCTGTTCCACCATTCAAAGAAATGGAATTGTTGTAAGTTTGCCCCGTTTTAAAAAAATCTGTTACATTATTTCTGGGATTTTTTGTTAAATAAGGAAACATAGCTAATTGATCATCAGTTATATCAGAGATCTTATTTCCCCAAGCATTATAACGCACCTCACCACCAACGATTTCAGGAGCAAAAGTTTTCTGCTGTTCTGGATAAACCAAAGGTGTTTCTAAAGTTATATTACTGGAAAAATCAATTTTGACTTTCCCCTCACGTCCACTCTTTGTAGTAATGATAATAACACCATTGTTGGCCGCACTACCATATAAAGCAGCAGCATTAGGACCTTTTAATATAGATATATTGGCGATATCATCTGGATTAATAGTAGACAACAAATCACCACCGTCACGAGAAGCCGCCATCAGAATTTCTTGAGATTGTCCCGACATTCCATTTGACATCGGAATACCATCTAAGACTATTAACGGCTGATTATTACCCAAAATAGAACTTTGCCCACGAAGCGTTATTTTAGAAGAACCGCCACCAGCTCCTGAAGAGTTAGGAGTAATCGTCAAACCGGCACTCTTTCCTTGCAATGAATTTACAAAATTTACATCTTTCGCACGAGTCAATTCCTTTCCACCAATCTGTTGAGTAGCATAAGTCAAAGATTCCGCTTTTCTTTCAATACCCATTGCAGTAATTACAACTTCTCCCAATTGCTGTGAATCTTCTTTCATTATAATATTAAAAGAAGTCGCTCCTACCACCGGCAACACAATCGTTTTATATCCAATATAGGAAAACACCAATACGTCTTTATCACCTGCTACTTCAATTGTATAATTACCGTCCAAATCCGTAATAGTCCCCATACCGGTTCCTTGTATTTTGATACTCACGCCCATAAGAGGTTCACCAAACTCATCAGATATTACACCTTTAATAATACGCTTATCTTGTTGTTGTCGTTGCTGTACATTTTCTATATTTCTTTTTTCTTTAGAGGAAAAAAGAACAAGACAATCATCTTTCAGCGTATAAGCCACATTGGTGTTTTTCAACAAATTAACCATAACAGAAGCTAATCTTTCTTGATTAACTTTTACAGAAACAATCTTATCAGGATTAACATCTTTCGTATTGTAAATAATACGAAGCGAAGTTTGTTTGCCAATCTCATTCAAAACTTGGCTTAGTGGAACATTTGCAAAATCCAAACTGATTCTTTTCTCTTCTTGTGCTGTAGCACTCAAAAAAAATGGAATAAATAGGAATAAGAAAAATAGTAAGATTTTAATCTCACACTTTAATTTTTTTTTCATTTAGTATCATTTTTAACATTAACAAAATACTGGTTATTTTCATTCAGATACATGCATTCCGCATCAAAGTCACTGTTACATTAATTACCTTTATCCATGTTTTTCACCTCT
>CAJJNP010000085.1 GCA_905193145.1 uncultured Odoribacter sp.
CATTGGAGAGAAAAGACGGGAAATACATTGTGGTAGCTTCCAGGTCGCACATGAGTGCCGAAACCGAATCGTATATCAATTCTTTAAAAGAACAGCACGGCGAAGTGAGCCTCACTTCGATCGGGAGTTCGATAAAGATTTGTCTGGTCGCAGAAGGCTCCGCCGATATTTATCCGCGCTTCGCTCCTACAATGGAATGGGATACTGCTGCCGGACATGCAATTGTCAGAGCTGCCGGCAAGGAGGTGTACCAAATTGACGAAACCACGCCTTTGAGGTATAACAAAGAGGATTTATTGAATCCGTGGTTCATCGTGAGAACAAAGATTGACTAAAGCAAAAAGGAAGAAAACGATTAAAAGATTAATGAAGAATATGGCGGAAAATATTTATCCGATTTTCGACAAGATGTTGCAAAGAGAAGACCGGGAGTCTTTGTTGAAGCAGCGCGGAACAATGATATGGTTTACCGGTTTGTCCGGCTCCGGCAAGAGCACTCTGGCTATCGCCCTGGAAAGAGAACTATACAAAAAAGGCATCTTGTGCCGCATTTTGGACGGAGACAATATCAGAAGTGGCATCAACAACAACCTGGGCTTCTCGGAGGCCGACCGTACTGAAAACATCCGGCGCATTGCAGAGGTGTCCAAATTGTTTGTGGATTGCGGAATTGTGACCATTGCTGCATTTATCAGCCCGACCAACGCTATTCGCACCATGGCTGCCGATATTATCGGACGAGAGGATTTTCTGGAAGTATATGTAAGCACCCCCATCGAGGAATGCGAAAAACGGGATGTAAAGGGGCTGTATGCCAAAGCCCGTCGGGGTGAAATTAAAGATTTTACAGGTATCTCCTCTCCTTTTGAAGAGCCGAAAGATGCCTTTGTTTCTATCGATACTTCCAAACAACCGCTGGAAGCATCTGTCAAAGCCCTGATGGACGCTATCCTGCCCCGTATTCAATAATAAACCAATAACCCAGCAACTAAAAAAAATTATATATCATGTCAGAATACAAGTTAAGCCATTTAAAAGAGCTGGAAGCAGAATCCATCCACATCATCCGTGAGGTGGTGGCAGAATTCGAAAATCCGGTGATGCTGTATTCCATCGGCAAGGATTCGTCCGTCATGGTACGGCTGGCTGAAAAAGCCTTTGCACCGGGAAAGGTGCCTTTCCCATTGATGCACATTGATTCGAAGTGGAAGTTTAAGGAAATGATTGAATTCCGCGACCGCTATGCCCGGGAAAACAATTGGGATTTGATTGTAGAATCGAATATGAAAGCCTTCAACGAAGGTGTAGGACCATTTACACACGGCAGTAAAGTGCACACAGACCTGATGAAAACACAGGCTTTGTTGCAGGCTTTGGATAAATATAAATTTGACGCAGCCTTCGGCGGTGCACGCCGCGATGAGGAGAAATCACGCGCCAAAGAAAGAATCTATTCGTTCCGTGACAAATTCCACCAATGGGATCCCAAGAACCAGCGTCCTGAATTATGGAACCTGTATAATGCACGCATTCACAAAGGCGAATCTATCCGTGTTTTCCCGTTGTCCAACTGGACCGAATTGGATATCTGGCAGTATATCCGCATGGAAAATATTCCAATCGTTCCTCTCTATTTCGCCAAAGAACGACCGATTGTGGAAATCGACGGCAACTTGATTATGCCCGACGACGACCGTCTGCCGGAACAATACCGCGATAAAATCCAGATGCGCAAAGTGCGTTTCCGTACATTGGGCTGCTGGCCGCTGACAGGTGCCGTAGAATCAGAAGCCGACACCATTGAAAAGATTGTGGAGGAAATGATGACTACCACCAAGTCGGAACGTACGACACGCGTGATTGACTTCGACCAGGATGCCAGCATGGAGCAGAAGAAAAGAGAGGGCTATTTTTAAGGATAAGGAACGATTAACAAATTACGAGAAACAAATGGAAAAATTAAATATAAAAGAGTTTTTGGATCAAGACGAGAGAAAAGACTTGTTGCGATTACTGACGGCAGGCTCTGTAGATGACGGAAAATCAACGTTGATCGGACGTTTGCTGTTCGACAGTAAAAAACTTTATGAAGACCAGCTGGATGCCCTTGAGAGAGACACGAAACGTTACGGCAATGCCGGTGACAATATCGACTATGCGCTTTTGCTGGACGGTTTGAAAGCCGAACGGGAACAGGGTATTACGATTGATGTGGCATACCGCTATTTCTCAACCAACAAACGTAAATTTATCATTGCCGACACTCCGGGACACGAACAGTACACCCGTAATATGATTACCGGCGGCTCGACTGCCAACCTGGCCATCATTCTGGTGGATGCACGTACCGGTGTGATTACACAAACAAGACGGCACACTTATCTGGTGTCTCTGTTGGGTATCAAACACGTGGTGCTTGCCGTTAATAAAATGGACTTGGTGGAATACAGCCAGGAGGTGTTCAACAAGATTGCCAATGAATACCGCTCTTTTGCAGAACCGCTGGATATTCCGGACATCACCTGTATCCCCCTTTCGGCATTGAAGGGAGACAATGTGGTTGAAGGTTCTGAAAACATGAAATGGTATTCCGGCAAACCGCTATTGGAACATATCGAAACCGTACATATCGGCAGCGACAAGAATTTTGAGGATTTCCGCTACCCGGTGCAGTATGTGTTGCGTCCGAATCTGGATTTCCGCGGATTCAGCAGCACAGTGGCTTCCGGCATCGTACGCAAAGGAGATGAGGTTGTTGCCCTTCCTTCTATGAAACGGTCGCGCGTAAAATCAATCGTGACTTATGACGGCGAGCAGGATTTTGCATTCCCTCCTCAGGCTGTAACCCTGACTCTGGAAGACGAAATTGATATCTCCAGAGGGGAAATGCTGGTACATCCGGACAATCTGCCTATCATGTCGCGGAATTTCGAAGCCATGCTGGTATGGATGGACGAAAAACGAATGAACCCGGAAGAACAGTTCTTTATCAAACAAACGACCAATCTGGCTCGTGTAAAAATTGACAAAATCCGATATAAGGTGAATGTCAACACCATGGAGCAATCTCCCAGCGAGGCTTTAGAACTGAATGAAATTGCACGGGTTGTCCTGAGCACCGGAAAACCGCTCTTTTTTGATCCGTATAAAAAGAATAAAAGCACGGGAGCCTTTATCCTGATTGACCCCATTACCAATAACACCTGTGCTGTGGGTATGATTATTGACAAGGTGGATATGAAAGACATTCAAGAAATGGATGTTCCGGAAATACACCTCGCAAAACTGGGTATCGGTGAAGAGCATTTTGAAGCAATTGAAAAAGTGGTGAGAGAATTGGACAAGCAGGGTGTTGCGGTAAAATTGATTAAAGATTAATATCATGGGCCTACTTGAATTTCAAAAATTACCGGTCAATACCCTGGTCGGAGCAGACTGGAAAACATTTAAGGAAATCACCAAAGGACAGAAAATAGAAAAAGGCTACAAAACCAAATATTGCCTGACGAAAAGCGTATGCTGGCTGCTCAGTCCGCTGCACAATATCCAAGACCGCCGGTATAACAAACGACTGAAGGATATGGCCATGAATATGGAGCCGGTTTTCATTTTGGGACACTGGCGAAGCGGAACAACCTTTGTACATAATGTGCTTGCCCATGACAAACACTTCGGCTACACTACGACGTATCAGACAGTGTTTCCGCATATCATGATGTGGGGCCAGCCTTTTTTCAAGAAGACTATGGCTTGGCTGATGCCGGACAAACGACCGACTGACAATATGGAGCTGAATGTCGACCTGCCTCAGGAAGAAGAGTTCGCTCTTTCCAACATGATGCCCTACTCCTATTACAATTTCTGGTATTTACCCCAGAACATGATGGATTATTGCGACCGGTATCTGACGATGGAAAAAGCGACTGAGGAAGAAAGACGCATTTTTAAAGAGACATTCATAAAGATGATGAAAATCTCATTATGGAATACCCAAGGGACACAATTCCTTTCCAAGAATCCTCCACATACCGGAAGAATTCGGGAAATACTGGAAATGTTCCCCAATGCGAAGTTCATCTATTTGATGAGGAATCCGTATACAGTGTTTGAATCTACACGCAGTTTCTTCAACAATACGATTATTCCGTTGCAGCTGCAAAAGATTACTCCTGAACAAATGGAGTCTAATATATTGGAAGTGTACAGCCGCCTGTACCACCGGTATGAGGAAGAAAAGTCGTTGATTCCGGAAGGCAATCTGATTGAAATCAAGTTTGAGGATTTCGAAAGCAATGCCATGGAAATGACGGAGAAAATCTATAAGACACTGAATATTCCCGGATTTGAAGAGGCAAAAGCAGATATTTCTGCCTACCTCGACAAGAAAAAGGGCTACAAGAAAAACGCTTATAAATACGAACCGCGAACAGTGGAACTCGTAGAAAAGCATTGGGATTTTGCTCTCAAACAATGGGGCTATTCCATTGACAAACATTAAAAAAGGGGCTTAAGCCCCTTTTTTTATACAATCACATTGGTCACCCGGTTCACTGTAACCAAAGTCCCCTGTTCGTCATGTATTTCCACCTCAACGACATGGGTACGCTTACCTTGGTGAATAAACCTTCCATGCGCAATGACATACGCACCTTTGGCCTGTTTCATGTGGTTTCCGTTCACTTCTATTCCAAAGACATTAAAACGCTGTTCTTTGGGGACAGACATAGAGCTCAGAGCCCCACCTACCGTTTCGGCCAATGCCATATTGGCGCCTCCATGCAAAGCGCCGTCCGGACGGCAAGTCCTGCGGTCAATAGGCATTTTCACATCCAGCCATCCCTCGCCGGCAGCAATGAACTCCATCCCTAAATTGTCAACCAACGTATTGCGACAAAACTCTGTCAGTTGTTGTAAGTATTCTTCCATGAATCTTCCTCTTTGATTATCTCTAAAATTATTCCTCCAAAGATAGAACTTTATTTATAAAATATCCCTACATTTGTCTATATAGAAAAACTTATAATAAACACTATGACACCATTAAAAGAAGGCGATAAAGCACCTTTTTTCAAAGGTCTGAATCAGAATGGCCAAGAAATAAGCTTGGATGATTTCAAAGGGAAGAAAGTTATCCTCTATTTTTATCCAAAAGACAATACTTCCGGCTGTACAGCTGAAGCATGCAGTCTGAACGAGAATTATGATACATTGACTGCAAAAGGTTACGAAGTGATTGGAGTCAGCCCCGACAGTGTGGCTTCACATCAAAAATTCATAGCGAAATATAACCTGGCTTTCAATCTGATTGCCGACACTGAAAAAACAACACTCGAAGCATACGGAGTGTGGGCTGAAAAATCGATGTACGGACGCAAATATATGGGTGTATTGCGCACCACATTTGTCATCAATGAAGAAGGTACAATCATCAAAGTAATTACGAAAGTGAATACCAAAGCCGCAGCAGAACAGCTTTTGACTGCAATGGCCGAATAATGAAATAATTAATTCAATTAAATAATATGGCAGATAAAGAAAAAAATCTAGAGAAACTGAAAGCTCTCCAACTGACTTTGGACAAAATCGAAAAAAATTTTGGCAAAGGAAGTATTATGAAACTTGGTGACAACCATGTGGAGAAGATTCCGGTAATCTCATCAGGCTCAATAGCCTTGGATAAGGCATTGGGTGTTGGCGGTTATCCCAAAGGCCGCGTGATAGAAATCTATGGACCTGAGTCGTCCGGTAAGACCACCCTGGCTATACATGCAATAGCTGAGGCCCAGAAACAAGGCGGTATAGCAGCCATCATTGATGCCGAGCATGCCTTTGACCGTACCTATGCAGCAAAATTAGGAGTGGATATTGAAAACTTGTTCATCTCTCAGCCGGACAATGGCGAGCAGGCATTGGAAATTGCAGACCAATTGATTCGTTCTGCAGCCATTGACATCATTGTCATCGACTCTGTTGCCGCACTGACCCCCAAAGCTGAAATCGAGGGCAATATGGGAGACAGTGTCATGGGTCTTCAGGCCCGACTGATGTCGCAGGCATTGCGTAAACTCACCAGTACAATCAGCAAAACAAATACATGCTGTATCTTTATCAACCAGTTGCGTGACAAAATCGGAGTCATGTTCGGTAATCCGGAAACCACCACCGGAGGTAATGCGTTGAAATTCTACGCATCTGTACGTCTGGATATCCGCAAAATCGGTCCTATCAAAGACGGTGAAGAAATTTTGGGTAACCATACCCGAGTTAAGGTGGTGAAAAACAAAGTGGCACCTCCATTCCGGAAAGCAGAATTCGACATCATGTATGGCGAAGGTATATCCATATCTGGAGAAATTGTAGACCTCGGTGTAGAATGCAATATCATCAAGAAAAGCGGAAGCTGGTTCTCGTACGGAGAAAACAAATTAGGCCAAGGACGTGAGACTGTCAAACAGTTGATTATGGATAATCCGGAATTGGCAGAAGAATTGAAACAGAAAATTGTCAACGCGCTCAATGGTACAACCGAAGAAAACAATATGGCGGCAGAACCAACAGAAAGTGAAGATTAAAGTGCTATGAAAAAAACGTTATTACCAATATTGTGTGTGCTATCCATGATGGCATGTAACGAAAATAAAACAACAGAAGCCGGAGAAGGAAAAGGATACAAGACTCCTGCCGATTTAAAATTGGAGTCAGACGTCATGACTCCGGAAGTGCTGTGGTCATTCGGCAGACTGGGAGGAGTGAGTGTTTCTCCCGACGGCACAAAAGCCGTATATGGCATTACCTATTTTAATAAAGAGGAGGATCGCGGATATACAGATTTATATGTGATGACTTTGGCTGATGGCAAAGTGACTCAAATCACAGATACCAAATCAAACGAAGCCGAAGCTATCTGGACTCCGGACGGCAAGCATATTGCTTACTTATACAAAGGACAATTATGGGAAATGGAACCGGACGGCAGCCATGCCCACCAGATCACCAACATCGAAGGTGGCATCAACGGATTTGTATATGCCCCGGATATGTCTAAAATTGTCTATTTAAAAGACGTACAGTTAGAGCCGACCGTAAAGGATTTGCATCCGGACCTTCCCAAAGCGAAAGCCAGAATCATTAACGACCAATTCTATCGCCACTGGAACGACTGGGTTGAAGGCTATACACACCTGTTCATTGCAGATTATGCTGCGGGAAAACAAATCACCAACGGCAAAGATATTATGGAAGGCGAACGTTGGGAATCACCTGTCCGTCCCTGGGGTGGCGTTGAACAGATTGCCTGGACAAAAGACAGTAAGCAGTTGATTTATACCAGCCGTAAAAAAGTTGGAGTAGAATATGCAGAATCAACCAATACGGATCTATATGCCTACAATCTTGAAAACGGCAAAACGACCAACCTGACAGAAGGCATGATGGGATACGACAAGAATCCGGTGATTTCTCCTAACGGCAAATATATGGCATGGGAAAGCATGGAACGTGAAGGCTATGAAGCTGACAAAATCCGTCTTTTCGTAATGGATCTGACAACCGGCGAAAAGAAAGACTATTCTGAAAATTTCGAGCAAAATGCAGAGGGTCTGAGATGGAGCAATGACAATACCATCTGGTTTATTTCCGACTGGCACGCCACTGACGAAATTTACTCTTTGGACATAACAAGCGGAAAAATCACGAAACATACTGATGGTATACACAACTACACCTCTGTTATCCCTGTCGGAGAGCAGTTGTATGCAACTAAAATGTCGATGAGTATGCCTACCGAACTCTTCCGTGTTGACCCTAAAACAGGAAAAGACGAGCAGTTGTCATTCATCAACAAAAACCTTCTTGACCAACTGACCATGGGTAAAGTTGAAAAGCGTTGGGTAAAGACTACAGGCAACAAGGATATGTTGGTGTGGATGATTTATCCTCCTCATTTCGATGCCAACAAAAAATATCCTGCCATATTATATTGCACGGGAGGTCCTCAGAATACAATCAGCCAATCATGGAGCTACCGTTGGAATTTCCAGCAAATGGCTGCAAACGGCTATGTTATTGTTGCCCCCAACCGTCGTGGTCTACCGGGATTCGGCATGGAATGGCTGGAACAAATCAGCGGAGATTATTCTGGACAGAATATCAAAGACTATTTCTCAGCTATTGATGATGCCAAAAAAGAGCCTTATATCGATGAAAACCGTTTGGGCTGTGTAGGCGCATCGTATGGAGGCTACTCTGTTTATTATTTAGCCGGCCATCACAACAAACGCTTCAAGGCATTCATTGCACACTGCGGAATCTTTGACCTGAAAATGCAATATTTCACAACAGAAGAAATGTGGTTTGCCAATTGGGATATGGGCGGTGCACCTTGGCAGAAAAACAACAAAGTGGCACAACGCACTTTTGCCAATTCACCGGACTTGTTTGTAGGAAACTGGGATACCCCTATCCTGGTCATCCACGGACAGAAAGACTTCCGTATCGATGCTTCACAGGGCATGGCTGCCTTCAATGCTGCACGCATGCGAGGCATTCCGGCACAATATTTATACTTCCCGACCGAATGCCATTGGGTAACAGGTTGTCAGGATGGTATCCTATGGCAACGTACTTTCAAGTCATGGCTTGACAAGTGGTTGAAAGAGTAAGATATATTTTCTGTATTTAATAAACCGGACAATTATGTCCGGTTTATTTTTTATCTACTAAATGATGCATATATTAAATTTATTTTACTAAATTTGCTGCAATCGTAAACAAATTATTTGAATACAAAACATACGTGCTTAAAATTGTTCGCATTTTGGTATTGTGCATAATTATGTTTAGCTGTGCACATAAGCATTCAAAAGAATCGGATGACTACGAGGAGACCAACTCCTCGCCTATTACACTAACACTTAATTTTATTTTAAAGCCAACTTTTCGTATATTAGAACAAAATTCACCGCAAATCACTAATATTAGTAAGCGGTATCGCAAACGTTTTCACATAGAAGTCTGTCAAAACAACACGATTATTACTCGGCAAACGATTTTCCTTGACTCACTTTCGTCTACCAACGACTCTTTATTTTTATCAACAAAGTTAGAGTTGAATACCTTAAAATACGACTTGTCTGTATGGATGGATTATACAGAAGATGACTCAGATCTGCACTATATTGCTGAAAATCTAAACAATATTACTTGTATTGAACCCTATTGTGGCAATACCACCTCTAAAGAATGTCTCTATGGACATAAAACCATCGATTTAAGAGAATATCGAAATCAAGAAAATATACATGCTGAAACCAATATTACAATTTGTCCGCCTGTAGCCAGATACGAAATCATCACTACTGATGTAGAGGAATTTATAAAACAAACATCTTGGCACTCCGACAAAAAATATCGTATCTCATTTACATATCTATTCTTTTATCCCATGGTGTTTGATGCCTATGAAGGCATCGTCAAAGATTCTTGGAGCAACGTATCCTTTGAGTTACCTTTGAATATCACCGACAACAAGCAAAAAGAGTGTAAGCTTGGATTTGACTATATATTAGCCGATACAACAATAAACACAGCTATGCTCGTCCTCACTGTCAAAGACGAAAACAATAAAGAAATAATCACAACATCGCCAATCAATATACCTTATAAACAGGGATATTCAACTCGAATAATGGGTAACTTCCTTACTAAAAGGAAACCGGGAGGAATTGAAATAAATACAGAATTTGATGACGAAATCAATATCGACATTGATAATATATTAACCTATTAAAATTTAAATTATGAAGAAAAATTTTTTTTACATTTTGATGATGACTTTCATCTGTGTAGTAACAGCTTGCAACAATGATGAGTACAACACGAATGACTTAAAAGAGAACAACCGTGTTACAATCGGAACAAATATCAATCACGGCCTATACACCCGTGCGACACCCCCAACATTACCTGGCTACATAATGCGCTTTGTCTTGGAGGTATGGCAACAAGAGCAAATTATCTATCGAGAGGAAAAACTGCAAGAATCGCAAGATATGGTTTTTTCATTCGAACTGGAAAATCCGGGAGAATATAACGTACTGGTATGGGCGGATTATATTAAAGAATCACCCGAAACAACAGATAAAACGGAACCCAATACCTACACACACTATGCAGACTTGTATTACCAAACGGATATGTCAAACGGATTAAAGGAAATAACAATCATTCCAGAAAACTATATTATCAATGATGCAAGTCGTGACGCTTTCTGTGTATGCCAGACTATTACTAAATCGGCATTAGAATGCAAGCAGACATTGACATTAAACCGCCCCTTCGGACAACTCAATCTCATTGAAAAAGACAATGCTCTACTTGAAAAGGTAAAGACAATGAATTATTCGTACAAAGTCCCTGAAACATTTAATGTTGAAACAAGCACCCTAGGACATACGACTTTAGATATCCAAGCATCTGTAGAGACTCTACCAACATCAGGTGACAACCACAAAGCCAACATACTTTATGATTATATTTTTGCTCCCACAGGTAATTCTAATTATCTCAGCCTTATCACTCTGAAGTTTGAATCCAATGACCCATTGTTTTATTTAAATACTTTTACTTTGCCGGAAAATACAATTCCAATGTTACGCAATAAACGCACCAACGCAAAAGGTTCTATCATTAAACAAACCTCTGCTGCAAGTGGAAAAACTGACATAACAATTACAATTGATTCAGAATGGCAACCTGATCAGGAATATCCACTTACACCTTCAAATAACGAGGGATCTCTGTCTGACTTCAATAACCAAAACAATCCATTTTCAAAATAGCAGACATATGAAATATAATTTTATAACATTAATTTCCGTTCTACTCATTTCCATGACAGCTTGTGTCTCCGAAGAAGTAGAATTACGCAATACAACGGACCGACTAACCGTAACGGCAACCTATACAACAACTGGGATGCCTACAACAAAAACAACACTTACACCCAACGAAAATGGCATACATGTAGCATGGGCTGAAAATGACAAAATACGTGTCATGCAGTCAAATGCAGCCCAATATACATCTGTCGATTTATTGTTGAAAAATGGAGCAGGAACACAAATTGCTGAATTTGAAGGAAATAATTTTCCAGATATACCCGGTGCATCAAATTTAAAATATCAAGCCTTCTACCCTGCAAGCATTGAAGGCCCCACTCCGGAAACATGGAAACAAAACGCAACCTATCAAGGACAAGTGCAAAAAGGATATGATAACACCGAACACCTGGCTGCTTTTGACTATCTGATGACACCATCCATTGATAACCTTGAGCAGCCACTGCAATTTATGCACCTGGGCTTGATATTCTGTTTTGATATTACCATGCCTAAATCTGCTCAATCTGCACCCCAAAGCTTTACACTAACAACTTTAGATAATAACAATACTCCTACTACAGAAGGCGGATTGTTTGAAAATTGCAACCAGACCAAAACATCATCGCTAACTCTGAATTTTCAGGAATGTACGACAACGACACCAACGTTTAAAGCCTACTTGATATGCAATTGCAATATTCCGGCAGAACAAAAGATAATGGTGACACTGACCCTTCAGGACGGTAGTACACATACCTGTCACCTGACGGCTCAACAAGCGATTTCCAGCGTACAAGCTGATGAGAACAACGAAGGGATTAGCTATGTTATTCCTATTTCAGAATGGGAAGAGACCAAAAACAGTATATTCAGTGCGGAAACTACTGCTGAAAAATTTGCCGGGACTGGTACTGTAAAAGATCCTTATATCATTGAAAATGCAGAAAACCTTAAATATCTTATAGAACAAACAGACAATTATACAAACAAATACTTTTCATTAAAAACAGATATAACAATACAAGAAGGAACAACGTGGACTCCTATTGGCAAAACTTCATTTAATGGAAATTTCGATGGCAACGGGCATACTATTAAAGGAGATTTAAAAACAAGCTCAAACCTGGACATGGGTCTGTTTGGTAATACAAATAATGCCCAAATATCCAATCTGAATTCCCAAATTAATATAACCAACGAATCTTGTACAAACATTGGAGGAATCATAGCCCAAGCTACAAATACCACTATAACCAATTGCCACTACAATGGAAATATCAATGTCAATTCATCTACTAGCGCATCCATTAGCATTGGAGGGATCGTCGCCAATGCTAGTTCAAACTGTCAAATCAAAAAATGTAGCACCCATGGTAGCATCACACAAAATTCGATTTCCCAAAAAAATGAGATCCATTTGGGAGGTATAGCTGCAAAAGCACCAAGCGATATTACCATTTTGCAATGCTATAACTACGCAAAAATAACAGGAGGCAAACAGGAAGGGAGATATAGTACCAGCATTGGTGGCATAATTGGAAAAACAAATAGTGCTTCCATAAAAAATAAAATAGAGGAATGCTATAACCACGGAGAAATATACGGAAGTTCGTATATTAAATATGAAGACAGTAGGACAAATTGTAACTTAGGAGGAATTATCGGGAATGCAACCAGTACCCAAGTCACTCATTGCTATAACTACGGAACTATACTTGCACAAGCAAGTAAGCATTGCAATTTTACCGGAGGAATCATTGGTTACATCATGAAGCATTATTATGAAACGACACTCAATGGTTGTATCAACCATGGCGAAGTTATCGGAAATGCCAATAGCCAAACAGAATCCCACACAGGAGGTTTAATCGGAAAAATAGATCCATGTTCTTGTAAAGTGCACCAATGCCTCAATGCTGGCAATGTATCAGTCATAACAGAAACTCCGGAGAATCAAAACATCTTCATCGGCAGTTATATTGGATTCATCTCAGACCCACAACTAAGTCTAATTTATAATTGCTGCTCCACTGCTCCAGAAGTTGTTATCAAGGATACGAAAGGAGAAACCATTCCTACCACGTCACCTACATTTTACATTGGAAGCGGTCATCCTCTAACAGCGTGTCCTGATAGCCATACGGCACAACACAACTAAACAATATTACTATTGAAATAAAAAGAAGGTGTGTCGTAATGCACGATGCACCTTCTTTTTTGTTCATCACTA
>CAJJNP010000086.1 GCA_905193145.1 uncultured Odoribacter sp.
AGGGTTTGAAAATTGAAAGTCTGGAAAAAGAGTGGCACAAGCATCCTGTGTTTCATATTGATTTCAATGGAGTGAATTTTACGGAGGCAGGAGCATTGAAGCGGGAATTGGAAGGACGCATTATCGGCTGGGAACGAGAATATGATACAGACTCCGGTAGTGATTTTAATCTGGCCACCCGTTTTGAAAAGGTAGTCCAAGCCGCTTCAGAACGTTATGGCCGTCGTGCCGTGGTGCTGGTGGACGAGTATGACAAACCTTTGCTCGATGTGCTGGATATGAATCCGGAGGTGTTGGCGGATAATCGGGAGGTATTGAAGGCTTTTTATTCAGGATTTAAACGTACCGATGAATATCTGCAGTTTGTTTTTCTGACCGGAGTTACAAAGTTTTCACAGGTGAGCGTATTCAGCGGTTTCAACCAGCCGAAAGATATCAGCATGATGTCGAAGTACGATGCGTTGTGCGGCATCACGGAGGAAGAGTTACACTATTATTTTGCCGAGCCTATCCGCACGATGGCGGAGCTTGAAGGCTGCAGAGAGGAGGAGATGGCAGAACGTTTGAAACAGCGTTATGACGGATATCATTTCAGTACCCGGTTGACGGATGTCTACAATCCTTTCAGTGTGTTGAACGCATTGGATAGCCAGCGAATCGGGAACTATTGGTTTGCAACGGGGACACCGACTTATTTGATTCGTTTGTTGAATCATTTTCATGAGGGGATAGACGAGTTGACCGGGAAATATTATACGGAAGATGAGTTTATGAGCTACAAGGCGGACGTGGAATATCCGCTGCCGATGATTTATCAGAGCGGTTATCTGACTATCAAGGAGTATGACAGACGTCGTGAAACATTCTTGCTTGACTTCCCGAACAGTGAAGTGCAGGGAGGTTTTCTGACGATGATAGCTTCCAATTATTTAAAGACCCGCAATGAGCCGTTGAATGCGGCGCAGAGCCTGGCATTTGCCTTGGAGGATGGGGAATTGGAAAACTTCCGTCAGTTGCTGACCTCCTTTTTTGCAGATATACCTTATACGATGCGTCGCAAGGATAGCGAACGGGAGAGGGAGCGTTATTTTCAGTACACATTTTATCTGTTGCTCCGTCTGATGAGCATCTACACGGTGCATACGGAGCGCATTCAAAGTGAGGGTCGGGTGGATTGCATTGTAGAGACACCCCGTGCCGTCTATATATTTGAGTTTAAATTGGATGGAAGTGCAGAGGACGCTTTGGCGCAGATAGAGAAAAAAGGTTATGCCCGTCCTTATCAGGGAGAAAACAGGCAGGTATATTGTATCGGAGTCAGTTTTTCTTCGCAGACCGGTACGATAGAAGAATGGGCGGTGAAGGAATAGGGTTTGATTGGAACGAAATTTTAGCGGGATGCTGTCACATGGACAACATCCCGCTATATTTTATTTCTTGGAGTTGATGTTGGGGTTGGCGTCTATTTCATTTTGTGGAATAGGCAGTGCAACCCGCGGGTCTGTGTGGTGGATGGTGACGGCATCGTAATTCTTTAAATCGAGGTGCCATTGGCCTTTACGCTCGATGGGAGTCTGGGTGCGGAGATAATCGAAATAGATAAGACCTTCTCCTATCAGCTCTTTGCGGCGTTCTTTGAGTATGCGCTCCACTGTAAATTGGGCGGCCTCCACTTGCTGTGCGGTATTCGATGTGCGTTTTGCAACGAGCTCATTGAAATATTTCATTCCCTGTTGAGCTGATGCCCCACCTTCTTTCAAACCTGCCTCTGCTGCATTCAGATACACTTCTGAAAGACGGATGATGCAGATGTTATTGGTTTTTACATCTCCGTTTTTGCCCGGGAATTTGGTCAGGATAACCGGTTGGTTACGGGCAGCTTCCGGTAATTTTTCGTTGTTCTCAATGGCCGACTTTTTGGCGATGCAGTGGCGCACGTCTTGGGGGTCTTCGTTTAAAAGAGTCAGGAAGTCATCGGTCAGAATCAAATTGTTCCATCCGCTTTCGTCCGTAATATCCTCATATACGGAAGGAGCACCCTCGCCGCCGGTTCCGCCGCCCCATTCAGAAGGTTCGTTGGTGTCGATGAACAGTTCGAATATGGATTCTGTCTGGAAGTCCTGTCCCCAGATTTTAGAGTAGTTTTCCTGATTGTACAGTTGATAGTTGTTTCCATTGTTTTCAATGACATCTGTGGCGCAGGCATAGGCATTTTTATAGTCTCCCTTGTTCAGATAAACACGGGAGAGCAGAGCTTGCACACCCCAGTAGTTGATGTGTCCGTCTTTCTTTTCTTTGCTGATACCTAATTTGATGGCATCTTCAAAGTCGGTGATAACTTGGGTGTAGCATTCAGCAACGGTGTTGCGAGCCGGCCGGTGGTCGGGTGTTTGGGGGGTCGTTTCAATGGGTACGCCCAATGAAGCGCCGTTGTCATTCATATATGGCATGCCATACATACGGGTCAGATTGAACAGGGCCAAACCGCGTAGGGCAAGAGCTTCTGCCTTGATGTTTTGTATCTCCGGTGTGATTTTTTCACTTGGATATTGGTTGATTGCCTGAATCAGATTGTTTGCCTGGCGGATTACCAGGTAGGGACGGTTCCAAGGAAGAACAACGTTGTTGTTGTCTGTCGGCTGGACGTTGTAGGTGTAGTAAGGCACGATGCGGGACTTGTTGATGACACGGGCCTGGACATCTGTGGCGCGACAGTCTCCATAATACCAGTGGTTGTCGCCGTAGTAGCTGTGTTGCGAAGTCTGTCGGTACACCCCGTTGAGAGCCGTTTGCATACCTTCCAGGGTATTCATGGCCTGATTTTGGGGAACGGCGGTCGATGGATTCAAATCGAGCCAGCTGTTGGAGCATGCACTGAATAATGAGCTTATTGCCAGTGCAATTCCGATGGGTAAATATTTTGCTTTCATTGTCATATCTATTATTGGTGATTAGAATGTTAATTGAGCTCCGAAACTGAAGGTACGCATGGCAGGAGCTTCACACCATACTTCTCCGTGTACCGGTACTTCCGGGTCGTATTGTTTCCATTTTGCCCAAGTGAGCAGATTGCTGCCTGAAAAATAGATTCTGGCATTCTCTATTTTGACTTTGCCGGTCCATTCGCTCGGCAGGGTAAATCCGAATGTCAGATTCTTCAGTCGCAGATGGTCTGTGCTGTGGATGTAGCGGGAGCTGTTGGAAACGGTGCCTTTGTCGGCATAGCTGAATCGGGGGATGTCTGTACGGTCGCCCGGTTTTTGCCAACGGTCCATCATGTAAGCCGGCAGGTTATAGCGGCCTGAATAGATTTTCTCTCCTCCGCTTTCAAGCATGGTGCCCATCTTGTCGAACGAATAGCCGCCAAGGGAGTAGGTGAAGGTGAAGTTTAGGTCAAACCATCTGTAGCTGAAAAGGTTGGTGATACCTCCTGATACTTTCGGATCTACGGATTTATAGGGGATGCTGGTTGCTTTGCCGGCATCTGTGGTTAAAGAACGGTCAACCTCGCCATTTTCCAGCGGTGTGTTCATGTAATATTCTGCCAATCCGTTTTCCGGGTTCACACCGGCAAATTCTTTTACATAGAAAGTGTGGTATGGTAAACCGATTTTGTGAATTTTCCAGTTGCCTTCAATGCTTTGTTCCAATTCGTTGTTTAGAGAGATGATTTTGTTTTTGTTATGACTCAGGTTGATAACTGTGGTCCAGTTGAAATTGTTTCTTATAAAGTTCAGTGTACGCAATTCCACTTCAATACCTTTGTTGTTTAATTGCCCGACATTCGCCAGATAGTTGGTAAAGCCGGTGGTAGCACTGATGGGGCGGTTGTAAAGCAGGTCCTTGGTGTCGCGGTTGTAATACTCTACCGACAGGAAAATCCGGTTGAGGAAAGCAAGGTCGAGCCCGATATTCAAGTTGTAGTTTTTCTCCCAGCCCAGGTTGTTGTTGGGCATGGATGATTCGAACGAACCGGATTGTCCCATGTAGTTTTGTGAATAGGAGTAAAGTCCCATATAGCCATAGTAAGCTCCCGGCTGGTTACCGTTTACGCCATAAGATGCCCGGATTTTGAGGTCGCTCAATATATTTTTGATAGGTTTCATGAAACGTTCGTTGCTGATGTGCCACATGGCAGAGACGGACCAGAAATTTCCCCAGCGGTTGTCGGGAGAGAGACGTGAGCTTCCATCCCGGCGGAAACTGCCGGCCAGGTAATAACGGCTGTCGAAATTGTAATTCAGTCTGGATACGTATGACAACATGCGGTAGCCTTGAGGTGAAGATACGAAACCGTTTAATACGGCAGCATTGTCGGGGGCTGTCAGTTGGTCTGAAGGCAGTTTGGATTTTTCACCGATGGCTTTATCCATTTTATAGTCTTCAATTTCATAGGCAGCCAATACATCCAGGTTGTGTCTTTCGGCAAATGTGTGTATATAGTTGATAGAGGTTGACGAAATCAATTTACCGTATTCGATAAAACCTTTGGCAGTCTGTGCTCCGTTGCTGGTCTTTATACCGGATGAACTCAGCGGATTCAGATAGCGGGAATCTTTCTGAATATTATAGTCGTAGCTCAATGTTTCCTTGATTTTCAGTCCTTTTATCGGTTCGATAGAGGCATATCCCGTAGAAAATATACGGCTCATGCGGGTGCGGTTATAGTCTGTCAGGATATCCCGAAGGGGATTCATGGCATCGTCTTCGCTGGTGCCGATAAAGTTGCCATTCTCGTCGCGGACAGTCATGGAGGGGTTCAGCAGACCGGCTACATCCAGGAAGGGGTTGATGGCAGAGCCACGCTCTTCGTTCATTTCCTGGTTCATTTGCGAGAACATCATGTTTGCACCCACTTCGGCTATTTTGCCTACTTTGTGAGTCAGGTTCAGGCGGGCAGAGTAACGGTCCAGGCTTGAATTTTTAGCCAATCCTTCCTGGTTGTTGTAGCCTAATGACAGGTAATAGGTGCTTTTGGCATTGCCTCCGGATACGGATGCTTCGTAGTTTTGCTGCAGAGCTGTACGCAACAGTTCGTTGCGCCAATCGGTATATCCCATGGTTGGTTTGAAGGCATACTTGCCTATTTCAGCACCGGCATATTCCTGGGGATTCTCCATCTGCTTGTCGATGGCAGCATTCATCAGACCTTCATACAATAATTCGTAGCGTTGGTCGCCATTCAAGGTCGGGCGGAAATCTACGGCTGCATTGGAAAAACCGGCAGAGACATTGAAGGTGACGCGTGCCCTTCCGGCTTGTCCGCGTTTGGTGGTAATCAGAATCACACCGTTGGCGGCACGTGAACCGTATAACGAAGCGGCAGCAGCATCCTTGATGATGGTGATATTCTCGATATCAGAAGGATTCAAGGTGCTCATGATGTTCGTTTTGGAGTTGTTCATATAAGCCGCATCTGCACCTCCCGTGCTCAAGCTTCCTGAGCTGACTGGTATTCCGTCGATGACAAACAGTGGTTCCTGTGATGCGTTGAACGAACCCATTCCGCGGATTCGGATATTTTGATTGGCTCCGGGTTGTCCCGAGCTGCTGGTGATGTTCACTCCGGTTGTCAGACCTTGGAGTTTTTGCTCAACGCTTACCACCGGAATGTTTTTCATCAAATCGCCTTTTAAGGTGTTGGCGGAGCCGGTGAAAGAGGATTTGGTGAAATTTCCATAACCGGTGACAACCACATCATCCAATCTCATATTTTCAGGTTCCAACACGATATCCAGTTTGTTGGTGGCGGGGACTTTCAGATGTTGGGTTTTCATTCCCAGATAGGCGACTACCAATATTTTATCTTTTGCTTCTATTTGCAGGGTATATTTGCCGTTCACATCGGTAACGGTACCTCGAGTTTCCGCCCCTTTTACGGTGATGGTCGCTCCAATCAGCGGTTCGTTTCCTTCTGAGGAGACGATAGTTCCGCTAATCGTTCTTTGTTGTGCCACTGCTTGCAGTGATATTATTCCCAATAGAGAAAGAATAATAAATTTCATTTTAATAATCTGTTTCATACATAAAAATTTTACATTATCCTGTTATTAAAAAACGGACCATTTATTTGTTTGTGGCTTATTTTTTTTGTAAGTGCTTGAAATACGGAGTGATATTTTTTTATTGTCCTTGCTTGTCCTGACGTGACTTGTGGAATTATTCCACAAAATGCGGAACAATTCTACAGATTGTGATTTATAGGAAAATGCACCTTTTGCAAAAGATGTATTATTTTTGCACTAAATTAAAAGGCAGTAATATGTTATTTACTGCATATGTATCCAATGTTGTGGAAGTATTTTTGGATTAATATTTTCTTTAATTGTTAAACAAAGTTAAATTGTTCATTGCCGTTTACCCGTTTTTCTTTCTCATGTGTATAATCGTTAGAAAAGAGCATTAGAACATGAGAAAATTACATAAATTGATAGCTAAGGATATTTTTGATTGCTTGTCGGAAGAGGAACGGAAGCAATTGGAAGAGCTGTGCCGGGAGCGAGGGATAGGGGCTGAGGCATATCAGAGGATGAAGGAGGAGATTGTCAGCCGGGGATTGCATGAGGAGATTATGCAGGCACGCAGAGGCAGAAAAGGCGGCCGGGTAATCGGTATGTGGCGTTATGCTGCCGTATTGCTGTTGCCGTTGGCAGTGGCAGCTTATCTATTGTTGGGAACGGAGAAAGATGTGGCTGTACAGGTGAGTGAAACCGTGCAGATGGAGTCAAAAATTCCGGCAGTGGAACGAAAAGAGCCGAAGGTGATATTGGCGAGCGGCGAGGAGGTGTATCTGAATAGAAAAGAAGAGCAGGGACAGGTGGTGCCGAATGCGGTGAACAAAGGGAACGAGCTGGTGTATGAAAAGAACCGGCACGAGCCAGAGTCTGAACCTAAGGTGGAATATAATACCATTGTCGTGCCGAAAGGGGGAGAGTTTCAGCTTGTATTGGCGGACGGGACGAAAGTGTGGCTGAATGAGGATACGGAACTGAAATTTCCGGTGAACTTTGCCGGTGCTTTGCGTGAAGTGTACCTTGAGAGTGGAGAGGCTTATCTGGAAGTGGCGAAGGACAAGGAACATCCGTTTGTAGTGCATACGACGGGGGGGGATGTACAGGTGTTGGGAACACAGTTTAATGTGAAATCACTGGAAGATAATAAAATGGAAGCCACTTTGGTGGAGGGAAGTGTACAGGTCAGCAGCGGTGTGGCGAAAACGGTGTTGGTGCCGAACCAGCAGGCTCTTGTCGGTAAGGACGGTAAGGATATTTCGGTGAAAGAGGTGGATGTCGAAGAGGTGGTTTGTTGGAAAGACAACATATTCCTTTTCAAGGATGTGCGTTTGGAAGAAATCATGGAGCGTTTGTCAGATTGGTATGGTTTTCAGGTGGAATATCGGAACCAACCGGTGAGAAACGAAAAATTTTATATCAGCATTGATAAATATGGAGAGGTGGACAAGATATTGGAATTGATGTCGGAGGTAAGCGGTGTGCGTTTTGAAATTCATGACCGAACTGTCAGTGTAAGTAAAAAGTAAGCGGATGTTGGCAGCATCCGCTCAAAATAAAGCCCGTAAGGGCATGATGTTAAATTTAAATCTACAAATGTATGAAAGAAAAGTTTGACTCGTGGAGGAGTTTTGTTAAAAAAATTCCACTTCAAGGTTTGTTATGTCTTTTTGTCTTGTGTTTGTCTTTGCCCTTGTCTGCACAGACCGAAGCACGTAAGGTGACAATCAATGTGAAGGATGCCTCGGTGAAAGAGGTGTTGGAAGTGTTGAAAAAACACAGTTATCGTCTGGTGTATTCTACAGCTGTAATCGATGCCTGTACCAAGAAGGTGACACTCGATATGAAAAAAGTGTCAGCCGGCGAGGTGTTGGATGCCGCATTGAAGGATACGGATTTGTCTTACAAGGTGGACGGAAACGTTATCACTATCAAGAAGGTTCAAAAAGACGAGAATATTCTGGCTCAGGGATTAGTGACGGATGCGGTTGGAGAACCATTACCCGGAGTAGCGGTGTATATTACGGGCAGTTCGACCGGTACTTTAACGAATGCTACCGGACATTTTAATTTGCGGGTGCCAAAGAACAGCGCTTTGCTTTTTTCTTTTGTCGGAATGGCTCCGCAGACTGTTTTTGTTGAATCTGAAGAGGCGCTGAAGGTGGTGATGAAAGAACAGTCCACTCAAATGGATGAAGTGGTGGTAACAGGTTATCAGGTATTGAAGAAAAGAGAGTCAACTTCTTCTATTGTTTCTTTGAATGCAGAAGATGTAATAGAGCCGGTAGGAACTTCTTTGGATCAGATGTTGCAGGGAAAAGTGCCGGGCATGTCGGTGATGCAGATGACCTCTACGGTAGGGGCTGCTCCGAAAATCCGTATCCGTGGGTCATCGACCATTATTGGTAATCGAGAGCCGGTTTGGGTGGTAGATGGTGTCGTGTTGTCAGATCCGGTACCGCTGGATGCAACTGAGTTGAACAGTATGGACAAGGTGAATCTGATTGGTAATGCCATTTCCGGTTTGAATCCGGAAGATATTGAGCGTATTGACGTATTAAAGGATGCATCGGCTACGGCTCTTTATGGTTCAAAAGCTGCCAATGGCGTAATTGTAATTACAACCAAACGTGGAAAACAGGGTGCTCCGGCAGTACGTTTTAGTACTTCTATGAGTTTTATGCAGCGTCCAAGCTATAAAAATCAGGAACGTATGAACTCTAAGGAAAGAATAGAGGTGTCGGAAGAAATTCATAACCGGGGGCTACAATTTACCGGCTTTTCTCCCGATGATGTGGGGTATGAAGGAGCGTTGAACCGTTTGTGGAACGGTAGAATAACTATGGATCAATTTAATAAAGAGGTGAAAGCGATGAAAGAGCTAAATACAGATTGGTATGATCTTTTGTTCCGTAACTCGTTTAGCCAATCTTACACGCTGTCGGTATCCGGAGGCTCAAAGCGTGTGACTTACTATTTTTCAGCAGGCTATTCCAATCAACAGGGAGCGCAGTTGCAAGAGGAGGGAGAGCGTTTTAGTTTTATGTCGAATTTGGGCTTTAATTTGTCAAAGCGTTTACACGCTGAAGTAAGTCTTTCGGCTGGTATCAACAAGACCGATCGTCCGACAGTAGACTTGAATGACTATGCTTACAGTACTTCTCGGGCAATCCCGGCTTTTAATGCGGATGGTTCGTATGCATTCTATGGTTACAAGGAAGTATCCTCCTTATTGGGAGATCCATCTTCTATCCATAATCCGGTGTTGAATTACAACATCTTGAACGAATTGGATTATTCGGGTACAGAGCAAAGTATCCGGGATATCAGTGCCCGTGTCAATTTGGATTATAAGATTACTTCTTGGTTGAATGCTAATGCTTTATTGTCTTATACTACCAGTGCTACCAATTCGGAAACTTGGTATGATGAAAAATCTTATTATGTGAGCACTTATAGGGGGTTGCCTTATGGATATGATAGAAGCGGTTTTACAGAATCCCAGGAATCCAATTACCGGAAGCAAGTGAGTCAGATTCCTTTTGGCGGTATATTGAAAACAGGTGAGGATACAAATGATTCTTTTTTGGCTCGTTTTTCATTGAATATGAATAAGATGTTTAATGAGGTGCACAGTGTTTCTTTTTCTGCCGGTTTTGAAGCGTCTAGCTCTCGTTATAAAGGATATGATAATGAAGAGTGGGGGTATTTGCCGGGACGTGGAAAGAAGTTTGTGACTCTCGAGAACTTAGTGGATTGGGAAGAGGCATCCTCTGCCATGCAGGCTTTAAAGCCTTTGGTTACTGACAATACGACTAACTTTATGTCATATTACGGAACATTTTCTTATGGCTATCGTGGCAAATATATTATCAGTGCCAATGTGCGTGGAGACGGTTCAAACAAGTTAGGTGAAGCAGCCAGATTCTTGCCGATCTGGTCATTTTCAGGCCGTTGGAATATCACAGATGAGAATTTTATGTATTCGCTATCCAATGTGTTGTCGAATTTGAGTATTCGGGCTTCTTATGGTATTCAGGCTAATGTAACGGATGCGCATAATCCCAACTTGATTATCGGGTTGGGTACACTGCACAGTAGTTCTGAAGAATATAAGGCGACAGTCTCCCAGCTGCCTAACAAGGATTTGAAATGGGAAAAGACCAATTCATTGAATACAGGTATTGATTTTGATTTTTTCAACGGGGTGCTGTCCGGAAGTTTCGAGTATTATTATAAAAAGAGCAAGGATCAGTTGATGACGGTTGAAATAGAATCGACCAATGGAGCAAAAATGGTTACAATCAATGGCGGTGATTTGACAAATAAGGGATGGGATTTGGCTTTTTCACTGACTCCGGTGCGGACAGAGAATTTTGAATGGAATCTGGGATTCAATACAAGTAAGAACCGGAATAGCATTGCCAATGCAGCAGAGCGGACAGTGACTTACAACGACTATTTGAACGGAACGATTATTAAGAACGGTTATTCCTTGAATTCTTTCTACTCATATCAGTTTGCAGGTTTGAATGCAGAGGGTTTGCCGACTTTTAAAGGAACCAAGGATTATGACCGTGACGGCAATGTCATCATTTCGAGTAAGGAAGAAGCGTTGGCTTCTGTATTGAAATATAGCGGCAGACGCGAAGCTGATTTTACAGGCGGTCTTTCTATGTCGTTCCGGTATAAACGTCTTTCTTTGAATACCCGTTTCTCTTTGTCTTTGGGAAATAAAATCCGTTTGAATGACCTGTATGATGAGGATAATCTGAAGTTACCTTATCCGGCTCAGAATATGAGCAGCGAATTTGTGAATCGTTGGCAGAAACCCGGTGATGAAAAGTATACGAACATTCCGCGTCTGAGCGATCAGTTGTTAACTATGAACTCGATGAATCCGGACAATAAAGGGACGATTATGAATGCCAATTATATGGTGGCAGATAATTATTGGCAGATGTATAATGACAGTGATTTGCGTGTGGTTTCCGGTAATTTTATGCGTTGTACGGCAATTACACTCTCTTATTCGCTGCCCGAAGATATTTTGAAAAAAGTCTATCTTAAAGGTGCTTCTCTCAGTTTAGGTGTTTCCAATCCGTTTGTAATCAAATCAAAGGATTTAAAAGGACGCGATCCTGAGCAGGTGACTTTGGGTTCGGGAACGATACCTCCCCAACAGTCTTACTCTTTAATGTTAAATATAACTTTCTAAAAGCACGATTATGAAAGTAAGAAGATATATTGTACCGCTGTTGTTTGTACTTAGCTCTTGTAGTAATTTCTTGGATTACAAAGATAAGGATAAGGTGATTCCATCTACGTTGGATGAATATAGCGAATTGGTATTTGGAGAACTGATTGCCAAGTCGGCAGATAACTCCTGTTTTAATATCTTGATGATGTCGGATGATATGGGATGTGTCGTAAGAGGTTCAGAGAGGGATGCCCGGGAGGAGTATCTGAACTGGTATAACTGGGCAAAAGAACCTCAAATAAAACCGAATGGTGACGAGGTGATTGATCCTGCCTGGGAATTTTTGTATAACAAAATTCTGACAAGCAATATGATCGAGGAAAATGTAAATGCATTTGAAGAGGATGTGGAGGGAGTGAAATACCGTTTGTTGGGAGAGGTGCAGGCTGTCAGGGCAATGGCATATTGGTATCTAGTGAATATGTATGGCGAGCCTTGGCGTAGCGATGAGCAGGCTCAGACTGCGATGGGGGTGCCGGTGAATCAAGAAACGACCATCAAAGACCATTTTTATAGCCGGGCGAGTCTGGCAACCATTTACGAATTGATTGAAACGGATTTATTGCATGCACTGGATAATCTGGCAAAGGGGGAACAGAAAAATACAATTTTCCGTCCCAATGCAGATGTTGTGCGTCTTTTCCTGTCCCGCATTTATCTGGAGCAAAAACGCTATGATGATGTGATTACCGTTTGTAATGATCTGTTGAAAGAGACCTCCAAAGCTGTGATGAATTATGAGCGTCTAAAGAAAAACAGTGATGATTGGGTTTGGGAATATCCGATTCTTTCACGTGATGGAGGTAATCTGTTGTTTACTTGGTGGGAGCGTAACGCTCTTCCTGGATTTACAGTTTCCGGTTATAGTATAGGGAGATATTGTGTGGCTCCGGATTTAATGGCATTGGCAAAGCAGAATCCGGATGATATTCGGGGACAATCCTACACTTTCTGGAATTATGATGGGACAGAAGTTCATAAGTTTGATGCCAATTATTCCAGTTGTTTCGGTATGAACTACCGTATTGAAGAGGTGTACTTCAATCGTGCGGAGGCTTATTTGAATACCAATCAGAAGGATTTGGCTTTGGCTGATTTGATGAAGGTTTACAAAGAGCGAATTGCTCCGACGGGAAATGCAACTTTGGAAGCTCAAGGTATAGAGGAAGCAACTGATATTTTGAGGAGAGAGAAGCGGATTGAATTTTGCTTTGAGGATATACGCTGGTTTGATATCCGGCGCTGGGGCTTGGCTTTGGAGCATGCCTATCCGGATTTGCACGACAGCCAAAGTAACCGAACTTTTGTCCTGGAAGCGGAAAGTCCCAATTATGTTCTGCCACTACCATTGGATGTTCAGCGAATTAATCCGGATATAAAACGTCCGGAAAGGGTGGAAACTATTGTTAAATAAATAGATATTGACGATTATGGGAAAATATATTTTATTATTCGCCTTGTTTGCCGGCATGCTGTTGTCCGGTTGCTATAATGAGGATGCCATTTATGCGGAGGAAGGTTCGTATAGACGCGCTTATGATACGACATCCACAGACCCGGTGTTTAAATTTGTTTCTCGGTATTATTATGATTACGGAAAATTATTGATTACAGATCCGGATTCGGCGGATTACCTGTTTAATTTCCAGACGAAGCATCTGTTATCTTTGACAGCTCCTGAGCAAAGCCAGGAACATTTGGCTGCGG
>CAJJNP010000087.1 GCA_905193145.1 uncultured Odoribacter sp.
AGATGAATACTATATGAATCCTATATAAATGCTGTATTTATAGGGTTTTAATAGTATTTATATAGGTTATCAATAATTTATTTCTTGGACTTGATATGGAGTTGTTATAGATAGAAGCCGGATTTTACGGGGATAGGAATGATTTATGAAATTACTCTTTATGAATTAGGACTGTCCTCTGAAAGCACAAAATATTGGCATTTAGGTCCTGTGGACTTGTATGAGGAATTGAAATTAGAATTGTAATCATCATTATTTATCATTACTTTTGCTCCTTAAATTAATATGCTTGTCTTATGTTTAAGAAGTATTGGAAATTTCTTGTAATATTTTGGTCGGTAGTTTTGGTCGGTATTCTGGGGGTAGTGATTTTCTTTTGGCTGATTTCTTCAGGAAAATTAGGCTTTATGCCTACATTCGAAGAATTGGAGAATCCCAATAACCGCTTTGCCTCGGAAGTTTATTTTGCCGACCGTACTTTTATGGGCCGGTATTTTGAGAAAGAGAACCGGAAATATACAGAGTATCGGGAGATTCCTCAATCAGTAATAGATGCTCTGATTGCTACGGAAGATGCCCGTTTTTACGAGCATAGCGGAATAGATGTCAGAGGTTTGTTCCGTGTATTGAAAGGGGTGTTGACCGGAAATACGTCATCAACGGGGGGCGGTAGTACCATTTCCCAGCAGTTGGCAAAGATGTTGTTCCCGCGTGAGCCGGATTTGAATGCTTTTGAATTGGTCATCCGTAAATTCAGGGAGTGGGTGATTGCTGTCAAGTTGGAAAAAAGTTATACGAAAGAGGAAATCCTTACCATGTATTTGAATAAATACGATTTTCTGAACCTGGCGGTGGGAATCAGTTCGGCTGCCGATATTTATTTTCAGACACCTTTGGACTCTTTGCGGGTGGAGCAGGCCGCCATGTTGGTGGGAATGGCTAAGAATTCATCTTATTTTAATCCTGTAAGACGCCCCCAACTGACGTTGGAACGGCGAAATGTGGTGTTGTCGCAGATGTATAAATATGACAAGTTGACCAGAGAGGAGATGGATTCGTTGAAACAATTGCCTTTGGGATTGAATTTCAAGCGTGTTGACCATAAAGAGGGATGGGCGACCTATTTCCGTGAGCATCTGCGTCTTTTTATGACGGCAAGTATGCCGGAAAAGGCTCATTATCATGACTTGGCGCAGTATAGAGTGGATTCCATGGCATGGGAGACCAATCCGTTGTATGGATGGTGTAAGAAGAATGTGAAAGTGGATGGTACTCATTATGATTTGTATGCCGATGGCTTGAAGATTTATACAACGCTGGATCCTCGGATGCAACAATATGCAGAGGAGGCGGTACGGGAGCATTTGTCCAAGGATTTGCAGCCTCTGTTTGACAAGGAGCGGGTGCATAAGCGCAATTCGCCCTTTTCAAATGATATGACTATGGAACAGATCAATCAGGTGCTTACCCGTTCGATGAAGCAGTCGGAGCGTTATCGGGTGGCACGAAAGGAGGGTTTGAAGGAAGCTGATATCCGTAAGATGTTTAATCAGAAAGTGAACATGCAGGTATTTACCTGGAACGGTTTGCGGGATACGCTGATGTCGCCGATGGATTCCATCAAGCATTATAAGGCATTTTTCCGTTCCGGATTTATGGTGATGAATCCTAAAAACGGACATATCAAGGCATACGTAGGAGGGCCGGATTACCGTTATTTTATGTATGATATGGTAAGTTCAGGCAAGCGTCAGGTAGGTTCTACCATCAAACCGATTCTTTACACGCTGGCAATGCAGGAGGGATTGGGCCCCTGTGATAAAGTGCCTAATATTCCGCAGACATTCCTTTTGCCGGATGGTAAATTATGGACCGCCCGGGGAGGTTCGAAGCGTAAGGGTGAAATGGTTACTTTGAGATGGGGATTGGCGAATTCTGAGAACAATATATCGGGCTGGGTTTTGAAACAGTTTACACCTCAGGCAGTTGCCCAGATGGCACATAAAATGGGTATAACGAGTTTTATTGATCCGGTGCCTTCTATTTTCCTTGGAACTGCGGAAATTTCAGTCAGAGAGATGGTGGCAGCCTATTCGATTTTTGCCAATAAAGGTGTATATAATACTCCGCTACCGATTTACCGTATTGAAGATAAATATGGCAATGTACTGGAGGAATTTCAAGCCGATTCAAGGGAAGTGATAACTGAAAATACAGCATATCTGATGTGTAATTTGCTGGAAGGTGTGGTGCAGGGCGGTACCGGTGTCAGATTGAGATATAAATATAAGCTGATGAATCCGATGGGCGGAAAGACCGGTACGACACAGGCTCATGCTGACGGATGGTTTATGGGAGTGACACCGGAACTGGTAGGCGGTGTATGGGTTGGAGCAGAGGATCGTTCCATTCATTTCCAGAATCTGGCTAATGGTCAGGGAGCCAATATGGCGTTGCCTATCTGGGCTAAATTCTTGCAGAAGGCTTATGCCGACCCGAAACTGGGCTTGAAGCAAAGTGCATTTGAGATGCCGGCAGGCATTACCAAACGGTTGGATTGTGATGAGAGCAATGACGGGCGTAAAGTGCAGGAAGAAGAGGAAGAGTTTTTTTAAACAGGTTGATCATGGCTAAGACGAAGACAGTTTTTGTATGTCAGAATTGCGGAGCAAAAGAGGCAAAATGGACCGGACGCTGTAATGTCTGCGGGGAATGGAACAGTTTTGTGGAAGAGGTGGAGGTACAGACGAAAGGGAGGGGGAATGCCGTTATCGGTACTCCTTCGTCCAAGGCTTTGAAACTGTCTGAAATAAAGGTGAATGCAGATATCCGGATGGATACCGGTGACGGGGAATTGAATCGGGTGTTGGGAGGTGGTATGGTGCCGGGTTCCATGATATTGTTGGGGGGAGAACCGGGTATCGGGAAATCGACACTGGTCTTGCAATTTGCCTTGCACAGCCGTTGCGGACGAGTGTTGTACGTATCGGGCGAGGAGAGTATCTCGCAGATAAAAATGAGGGCGCAGCGTTTGGGTACGGATAATGACGATTGTCTGTTTTTGTCGGGTAATTCTCTGGAAATGGTGTTGGAGCATGCCCGGGCGATACAGCCGGATTTGTTGATTATCGATTCTATACAGACCCTGGCTACAGAGACAGTAGATTCCATTCCGGGGAGCCTGTCACAAATCAGAGAGTGTACGAATGCCTTGTTGCGTTTCAGTAAAGAGAATACGATATCCACTATATTGATCGGGCACATTACGAAAGACGGTCAACTGGCAGGACCGAAGATTCTGGAACACATGGTTGATACCGTCTTGCAATTTGAAGGAGACCAGCAATATATGTATCGGATTTTGCGTTCCATAAAAAACCGTTTTGGTTCGACATCGGAAATCGGAATTTATGAAATGTTGCAAAGCGGACTCAGGCAGGTGAGCAATCCTTCTGAATTATTGCTTTCGAATCATGCGGAAGAGTTGAGCGGGATTGCCGTTTCAGCCACGATAGAGGGCGTACGACCGATTTTGTTGGAGGTGCAGGCATTGGTATCCACGGCGGCATACGGAGTGCCGCAGAGGTCTGCTACGGGCTTTGATTCGCGGCGTTTGAACATGCTGTTGGCGGTACTGGAAAAAAGAGTGGGATTCCGTTTGGCTTCCAAAGATGTCTTTTTGAATATAGCGGGAGGAATCCGCGTCAGTGACCCTGCCTTGGATTTGGCAGTGGTGATGGCTATTTTATCATCAAATATCGATTCGGCTCTTCCCGGTGATACGGTTTTTGCCGGTGAAGTGGGACTTTCCGGAGAAATCCGTGCAGTGAGCCGCATTGAACAGCGTATTGCAGAAGCGGGTAAACTGGGCTTCAGACGGATATTTGTACCTTTGGGTAATAAAAAAGGATATACCCGTAAAAACGATGCAATAGAGGTGTGTTTTGTATCGAAGATAGCAGATTTGTGCAGAAGTTTGTTTGGATAAAACAAAAAATTGATAATTTTGTTTGTTGGATAGCTATAAACGGTATTTGCTTCAATCGATACTGCAAAATGAAACTTTCTGTTGTTCAGGGTAAATATGAGTTTGAAGAACTGTATATGACTTATTTTGAAAGTCTGTACCGTTTTGCGTATCATTATGTGATGTGCGAAGAGGCGAAGGATATCGTTCAGGATGTATTTATTCAGTTTTATGAAAATGGCAGAAGTTTGCCGGCTGATACCAATGTTGTGGGGTATCTGCTGACTGCTACCCGAAACCGTTGCATGAATTTTCTGAGACACAAGGATATTGTCGACCAGCATGAGGAGCGTCTGGTGGAAACCATCATCAGCTGGAATACAGAGTGTGCAGACGAACATAATGAACTGAGCAATGAGATAGAGCGTTGCATGTCTTTGCTTTCTGCTCAGCAACAGCAGATTATCCGCATGAAAAGTGAAGGCAAATCGTATCGTGAAATAGCGCAACAGTTGAATATCAGCGAGGGTACGGTCAATACACATGTCGCCCGGGCATATAAAATTTTCAGAGAGAATTTCGGGCATTCTTTAATGCTGGCTTATTTCATTTCGAGATTTATCTAGATTGATATGAAATGAATAAAAATAACCCTATCTTAAAATCTTCTTTACAGAAGAAACTTTTTTAGTTATAAAACAAGGAAATTTTTTTTGAAAATAATATGACTTTTCATGTATATGGAATTCTTTCTTCGGGTGTTATTATGGAAACGATTGCGATGAAAAAGATAGATTGGCATATAATCAGAAAGGTATTTGATAAAACAGCGACAGTTTCAGAAGAAAAAGAATATGAGCAGTGGTTGAATACGTCTCAGGTACATAGAGAGTATGCAAAGCGTATAAAAGATTTTAACGGAAGTTCGCCGAAAGTATCAGAAAAAGAGTTGCAGCAGTTGTATCGCTCGTTTTCTTCTTCTATGCAGCAGCGTAAACGTTTACGGATTGTAAAATGGAGCAGCGTTGCAGCACTGTTATTCCTTACTTTAGGGAGTGGGTGGTTGTTGTTGAATTTAAAATCAGAAAGCAGTTTGCCGGTGGCAGCAGAAGTTGCTGCAACGGAAAAATACGATGATGTGGTGCGAATGACAACGGCTGACGGAAAAGTTTATAATCTGGAAAATAAAAAAGAGCAAGTGGCTGAAGGGAAGAAGGTATTGGATGTAGAAGAGGCTGCGGAAATGGTTGAACCTAGGGTTATTGATGTGCCACAGGGGAAGACCTGGCAGTTTATGTTGGCGGATAGCAGCCGCGTGTATGTGAATGCAAATTCCCGTTTGGTGTTTCCTGAGCATTTTGACGGTCAGAAAGAGAGACGGATTCATTTGGAGTATGGCGAGGCTTATTTTGAGGTTACTAAAGATGCCGGCAAGCCATTTATCGTATCAGTTGGTAGTACGGAAACAAAAGTCTATGGTACTGAATTTAATGTAAACGGCTATCTGCCAGAAGCTCCTAAAACAACTTTGATTAAAGGAAGTGTAGGGATGCGGAAGGCAGGAGATATAAAAGAAATACGGTTAAAACCCGGTCAGCAGGGGCAGTTGGATGAATCCGGACGGTTGATTGCGAAAGAGGTGGATTGGGAAACATTGGTTGCTTGGAAAGAAAATATATTCTTCTTCCGCAATGCTGCGTTGGAGGAGATAGCTTCACGATTGGCTGATTGGTATGGCGTGGAATTTAGATTTAACCGTGAATCGTTGAAGCGAGAAAGTTTCTATTGTCGTTTGCCTCGTACGTTACCCTTAGAAGATGTTTTGAAAGCTTTGGAGCGTGGGCGGGCAGTGCGTTTTATTTACGAAAACAACATAGTGACAGTATATTAAAATGACTAACTAATCAAATATTTTTAATTTATGCAAAAAGTGAAAGTTCTTGCACGGAGATGTCTATGCGCATTTCTCGTATCCTTGTTTGCCGGTTGGCTGACGGGGGAGTGGGTGCTGAAAGCTCAAAATGCACCGGATTGTGCTTCCGCACAGATGAGCCTGTTGAAGGAGGTGATAGAAATTGAAGCTGAAAATCTTTCTTTTGATGAATTTTTCAGTTTGATAAACAGCAAGCTGAGTTCGCCTCTATACATCTCGTATAGAGTGGAAGATTTGAGTGTGATGAAAAAAGTGTCAATGGAAAAACGTCGGAGTAGCGTAGAAAATATATTGCGTGATGTGTTGGAGGGATATCAGTTGACCTTTATGGTGAAAGACAATATTGTGATGATAGACCGTAAGGAGGTAATGCAACAACAGAAAAAACCGTTGGTTATCAAAGGTAAAGTATTGGAGCATGAAAACGGAGAACCGATTATTGGCGCAACAGTTTTGATTAAAGGTACAACTGTCGGTACTTCCACGGATTTGGACGGGACATTTGCCATTCCTGTAGAACTCGGTAAAACGTTGGTGGTATCTTTTATTGGAAAGACTTCTCAAGAGGTGAAAGTCGAATCAGATAAGTTTTTGACCATTAAACTGAAAAACGACCAAATCCAGATGGATGAAGTGGTTGTAACCGGTTATGCGAATATCAATAAAAACACTTTTACCGGTAACGTCAAGACAATTAAGAATGAAGAGCTGATGAAAGTATCCCGGACCAATGTATTGAAAGCTATTTCGACATTCGACCCCTCTTTCCGTATTGCAGAGAATAATATTTTCGGTTCAGACCCGAATGCTTTGCCTGAAATTAACATCCGTGGTCATTCCAGTATCGGTATCATGCAATTGGACAAGGATAAATTTTCCAAAGCCAATTTGGAAAAAAATCCTAATACTCCGACTTTTATCATGGACGGTTTCGAGGTGAGCATACAGAAAGTGTATGATATGGACCCGAACCGCATCGAGAATATTACCATCTTGAAAGATGCAGCAGCGACAGCCATGTACGGTTCGCGTGCGGCAAACGGAGTGGTGGTGATAACAACGAAAGCTCCTCAGGCAGGAAAAGTGCGTGTATCCTATAATTTTACTTCGACTCTGGAGGTTCCTGATCTGCGTGACTATAATTTGATGAACTCTAAAGAGAAACTGGATGCAGAGGTGAAAGCGGGTGTTTTTGATCCGGTGGAAGAGCTAGACCGATATAACGGAGAACATTGGTATTGGAAAAAATACAATGCTGTTTATGTTGAAGGAGTGGAAACTGATTGGATGGCAATACCTTTGCGAAATGCATTCCAGCATCGCCATTCTTTGAATGTAGAGAGCGGAAACGACAATATCCGTTACAGTTTTGATTTGAACTATTCAGGTGACAACGGTGTGATGAAAGGTTCTAAGCGTAACAACGTAGGTGCCGGTTTTGATGTATATATCACTTTGGGTAAATTCCAATTAAGCAATTCGGTGACTTATAATAACACGACTTCGGAAGAATCTCCTTATGGAAGTTTTAGTGACTATACACACCAATTGCCTTATAATAAGTACACAGATGAATATGGGAATTTGTTAAAGGAATTGAGTGATTGGGGGCGCGGTGGAAATGTTCCAAATCCATTATATGAAGCTTCTTTGGGTAATTTTGAGAAAGAAAAATCCGATGAGATTATCAATAACCTGCAAATCCGTTGGGATATGGGTAAAGGATTTATGGCTCAGGCTTCTGTTGGATTGCAGAAAAGTTGGAATTCAAGCAAGCAATTTATTGACCCCAAATCCATGAAGGCAAGTCAACAATTGTCTAATGACAATCTGTTGGCAGGAGACCTGTTTACAAGGGATGGTAACAGCAGTCGTTGGAATACCCGTTTAGGTTTAAGTTATAATGCAAGTTTGGGACGTAATAATTTAAATTTTTCGGTAATCGGAGAAATCAACCAAAGCAACAGTTATTCGGTATCAACTCATTATATTGGTTTTGCATCCGGAACTTCTGCAGATGTCAATTATGCCTCTCAGGTGAAAGGTAAACCTTCCAAATCAGAGCGTGTGTCTCGTTATGCCGGTTTAAACGGAATTTTCAACTATAGCTTTGATAATATTTATTTGGCGGACTTTTCTATCCGTTACGAGGGTTCGTCTATTTTTGGTAAAGAACAGCAGAGTACCCCTTATTGGTCGGGAGGTTTGGGATTGAATATCCATAATTATAATTTCTTGAAAGAGTCAGAACTTATTAGCCGTTTGAAAGTGAGAGCCAGCTATGGACAAGTGGGTAATGTGAATTTTGAACCTCACATGTCACATAATTACTTCCAGGCACAATATGATGATTGGTATATTACCGGATTTGGAAATAAATTGTATTATATGGGTAATCCGGATTTGAAGAGCGAGAAGACCAATACTTTTGATGTATCTGTAGATGTGTCATTGTTACAGGATAAGATTAACTTTACAGCCACATATTATAATAAGAAGACAATTGATATGATTAACGATGTGACAGTGCCTTCATCTTCCGGTTTTATGACTTATAAAGACAATATCGGAAAAATCCGTAACCGGGGTGTAGAGCTTTCGTTGTATGCCAATGTATTGAATCGTGAAGATTGGTTCTTGTCTGTACACGGAAACTTTGCCAAGAATGATGAAGTGTTGTTGGAAATTGCCGAATCCTTGAAACGCTACAATGACCGTGTGAATGAAAAGTATGAAAATTACGATGACGATTTAAATCCCAATGAGGCTGAATATGGCGAAGTATATACCAAGTATGAAGAGGGTGGTTCAACTACATCATTTCATGGTATGAAATCACTGGGTATAGACCCGGCCAATGGTAAAGAGGTGTTTGTGGATCGTGCCGGTAACATAACTTATAATTATGATCCTAGCCAACAGGTGATTATCGGTAATACGGCACCAAAGGGACAAGGTTCATTTGGTTTTAACTTGCGTTGGAAGAATCTGACATTGTCTTCTGTCTTCCAGTATGAATTTGGAGCAGATCGTTATAACGAGACTTTGGTAAACTATGTAGAGAATGCAGATATAGAATATTCGAATGTTGATCGACGGGTACTTACGCAGCGTTGGCAAAAGCCTGGTGATGTTGCTCCTTTGAAGGATATCAAGGATATGAACAAGACGACACGTGCAACTTCGCGTTTTGTGCAGAAATATAATTTGCTTTCCATGAGTTCATTGACTTTGCAATATGAGTTTAGTGAAAAAATTGCGCGTGCTTTGCATGTTGACAGATTGCGTTTGGAGGCGAATACAGGAGAATTGTTCCGGTGTTGTTCTGTGAAGCAGGAGAGAGGTTTGGGATATCCGTTCGCTAAGAATTTTAATTTCACATTGATGGTAAATTTTTAAAATCGGCAGATTATGAAAAATATATTGAAATATAGCTGGGTGCTGGGACTTTTGGTTCTCTCTTCTTGTGGCAATTGGCTGAATGTAGAGCCTTTTGACCAAGTGAGCGAGGAACAACAGTATAGCAAAGCAGAAGGTTTTTATAACCAGTTGAACGGTATTTACAAAACCATGGCAAGCCGGGATCTTTATGGTAAAGAACTTACTTGGGGACTTATGGATGTATTTGCCCAATATTATGATATGGGTAATTATTCAGAATGCGATAACCATGCTTATACAACCGGATCGAAGTTGGATTACGAGGAAGACTATGTAAAACCATATATAGTAACTTTCTGGGAGACGATGTATAATGCAATATCCAATTGTAATAACTTGATTCAAAACACAATGACAGCAGATTCGATGCTTTTCCCTTTGAGAGAAAAAGAACGTCGTTGTATTGAAGGAGAGGCGCGTGCTTTGAGAGCAATGTTGCATTTTGATTTATTGCGTATGTATGCTCCGGCTCCTATGGTGGATTCAACTGGTAAATACATTGCTTATGTTGACTATTTCCCTACTCATATACCATTAGAAATACCGACGAATCAGGTGTTGGAAAAAATTCAGAATGATTTGATGGATGCTCATGCATTGACAGCAGATTATGATACACTTTATAAGAGTTATATTTCGGATGTACACATGCGCTTGGAACTTTCTCTGGGAGGTGAGATAGACCGTTTTATGCAATTCCGAGGTTATCGTTTGAATCACTATGCCATTAAAGCTCTTTTGGCGCGTGTCGCTTTATATCGAGGAGACAAAACTACAGCCTTGGATTGGGCGAACGATGTTTTGAAATATTATTCCTGGTTTAACTTTGACAGTGAGAACTCTATTAGAAGTAACAAGAACATGAAGCTATACGGCGATGTTATCTTTGCTCTTTATAACAATAATGCAGCGTTGTATGAAGCGGAAGAAAACACAGGGGATTCCAGGATGGTAGCTTGGGATTACAATACATTGTTTGATACAGATGCGACTCGGGATTTTAGACGTTGGCAATGGCGAGAGGATGATTACGGATACCATCCTATGAAATATAAGAAAGATGAATCAACTAATGAGGCAGAGGTATGTAATACAATGATTCCAATGCTCCGCATGTCTGAAATGTGCTATATATTAGCTGAATGCTATTATGAAAAGGACCCAGCAAAAGCAGAACAATGGTTGAATTATATCAGACAAAGTCGCGGTTGTAGAAGTAGTTTGCCGTCAACATCGACTCAAAAAGAGTTTAATAATTTGATATTAAAAGATTTCAGACGCGAATTTTATGGTGAAGGACAATTGTTTTTCTTCTACAAACGTTTAGGCTTAGATGCTATTGGCACTTCTTCTATAACCGTAGAATTTAAAACTAAAAACGTATTCCCGATACCTGAATCCAATGATATTTAATTAATAAAAATGGAAGATTATGAGATATTTATTTTATATAATACTGTTGACTATTGTTTTTGCTTGCAGTAAAAAGGATATTGAGACTTGGAAAGGGGAGCATTATGTTTATTTTACAGAGAGCGAGGATTTATTCTATGGAAATGAGTCAGTAACATCAGACTCTTTAAATGTATCTTTCTTCTTTTATATAGAAGATGTGATTCAATATCCTCTGGAGGTGGCACTGACCGGTCAATTATTGAGTGAAGATACACCTTTTAAAGTGGTGGCGGATAAAGAAAAAACCACTTTACCTGAAAATTTATACGAAATGCCCGAACATTTTACTTTTGGTAAAGGGCAACTGAAGGATACAATTTATGTTACACTGAAAAATGATCCGATATTGAAAACCAATAAATTTGATTTGAAACTAGACATTGTCAAAGAGGGCAGTATGTTGACACATAAGGGTAAAAATGCCACCCGTCTATTAAAGGTATCCGATATGGTCGAGAAACCGGATTGGTGGTTGGAGAATCCGATTGAGTGGTATTATTTAGGAACGTTTACAGCGAAAAAGTATGAAAAATTCATGGAGGCGACAGGTGTATCATCATTGGATTTGAATGATTTGGCAGAAGTTCGCTTGTTGACTTTGGAATTCCAGAACTGGTTAGACAGACAGGATCCCAAGATTCTGGATGAAGACGGGAATGAGATGAAGACTGAAATTATAGGATAGTTGAATCCTAATTATTAACAGATTAAAGATATTATCATGAAAAATATATTATTCTTATTGTTTGCATTTGTCCTTTGGGGATGTATCGAAGACAATGGAAATTATGATTATAATCCTTCAAGGGACTTAATAGTTGAAGATGTTCCAGGCAACATCACTTTGACTGTGGGAGAATCAGTCACGTTGACTCCTAAACCTATGGTGCGCTATGATAAGACGAAAACCATTATTGAGGGTGTAGAATATGAGTGGGTTCTGGAGGGAGAAGTTGTATCTAGAGAACCATCATTTACCTATACAGCACAAGAATATGGTAATTTTGAGGGTATATTGAGAATCAAAGACCCTTTGACAAAATCAATGTCTTTTTGGGATTTTAGATTTGATGTAGAGACTCAATATAAATCAGGTTTTTTAGTACTTTCTGAAGAAAATGGAAAAGCACAGTTGTCTATGATTCGTGCAAAATGGTCTCGTACACCATCTGATACGATTGTTTATGAAGGAGAGTGGAAAAATGTATATGAAACAGAAAATGGCGGAGAGTCGATAATTGGAAGGCCTTTATCTCTCACAGAGCATTGGGCTTATGATGATGATATGATTCAATTGGGGGAAGTGACTATTGTGACGGAAGTGGACGGAAAGTTGAAAATTCAAGAATTAAATGGTTTCAATTTTAAACGAGAAACTTACATTGAGCAGGAATTCAAAGATGAAAAATTACCAGTCAATTATAATCCGAAGGTCATTATGCATACCTGCTTCGACAGTTTCCTTTTGGATGAATCAGGAGATGTATATATGCGCCGTTCTTCAGTGAAGAATGGATATCATACAGGTTATTTTGCGGATAATATCAAGTTGTGGAACGGACAAAAGTTTTCTGATTTGATTTTTACCCAGTATGAAAAAACATCTGCTGTATTGGCAATTGAAAAAGATGCAGAGGGGAAGCGTAACTATGTAGGTATTTACAGTAGTTCATTTAGAGAACATGATAACTTGACTCGTTTGGAGTTAATAGGATCTTATGCTGATGATTTTAAGGATATTCAAGGAGAGGTTATATGGAGTGATTGGAGAGATATTGATGAGTATTATATGAGTGGAATGTCTGTTGTTTATAAAACACAGTCTGGCGATTATATTTTACACTGCTTTGATATGGATGGAGCCGGCAGACAAACGTGGGAGGTTGTATCTAGTGCAAAAATTAATTTAACAAAAGAGAAAGGAATAACTCAATTGAATGGTATGTGTACCAATAAGCGAATGAATTATACTTATTTGTGGGACGATTATACAATTTATGCATTAGAAAATTGGTATAATGAGGATTTCT
>CAJJNP010000088.1 GCA_905193145.1 uncultured Odoribacter sp.
ATGTCTCAAACTATCGGAATCCGTCGCTCCACATCTGGACACGGGTCGGTGATGAACTTTTTGAGAACATCAAATTCCAGATAGACTATGATGTGGCTCAAAGACATTTCAACGGCCAGATCACGGACGAGGAGTTTGTCAATGCTGTATTCGATCCGCAGGAACAGGTGAACGAGATACAGGCACAGTTGCTTGGGGCGGCATTCACGCTTGCTTTCGGTGGGCCGGCAGAGGTTCATGTCGGGACAGGAACTGGTGGCTCATCGTCTGACCTTCCGTGGAATGATAACGTAGCAAAGAAGCATACTTCGATTAAACGAAGATAGTCGATTTATAGTAAATACATTTATTGCAAATTCATATCTATACATACAAGTGTTTGCTATATTTTATGTACCTTTGTAGTCAAAAACTGACAATTCTTAACCGAAAAAGTCAGCACAGAAACAAAGATCATTTAGTTTACAAAAATAGTATTGATGTTTTGTAATGGGAGGACTTTTAACATTCAGAGTCGGAAACTTTGACACAACAGCAGAACGTGAGCAGTTTCGGTTTCTCTGTGAGCAACTCAAAGCTCACTATGAGGATTCGAATGAATTCTGTGTGTTCGCAGGCAACTATAATATTGGATGTGAGTTAGATGCCCTCTTTATAAAGAAGGACGCTATTATTTCTATAGAATTCAAAAATTATGGAGGTAATGTTGTTGCCAATGAAAATGGAGAATGGACATACAATGGTAAAATTATTAAGGGAGGTTCGAGAAAGACTGTTCTTCAACAAGCTAGGATAAATCATTCCACGGTAAAGAAAGAACTTAAAGTCTTAGGTGTTGAAAAGAACCAAATCAAGGATGTGCCACACCTTATTATTTTCCATCAACCAATAGAGTTGGAGAACAATTTAAGTGCCACCAACAGGTCTTGGCTTCACATTACTGATAGCGAACATTTCATTGAAAAGTTGGATGACATCACTTGTCCTCACACCGACCTTGACCCACTCGGAATCGTTAAACTTGCGGAAACTCTCAACCTAAATCCCTTCTACCTGACGGAATTCAGCAATGCTACTTATGATAAACCAGCAGAGCCAATTGAGAAAATAGAGTTGTTCAAAGATATAAAGAAGTACGAGCCCCACACTGAAGAGAAAAAACAAAAGAAAAAAGAGATAATGTTAAACTTTGATTCTTTTGTTGTCGAGGACGAAAATAGTATTGCACTTTCGAATTTTGTGAAAAGGATAGTAAAATTATCGCTCAAGCTCGACAATTTTACAGTCAAGGTGCTTGACAGCACAAGGGCATCTTCATCTTTTGCAGCACACGGAATAAGGTTAACTCAAGAATATGTTGTGACAATAAATGCAGATGGCATCGGTGAACATTGTGCAAAACTCGCAAAGTTCACTAATCATGCTGTTAAAGCCATTTCACCTTCTACAATCTTTTGGGAAGAAGGCGAGAGAATTGCAACCGAAGGAGACAATTCATCTGGTGTTGTCGAAGAACATCAATCAAAAGAACTGTCAAATACTAATTCGAACGTTTGTTTCCGAAAATCAAAAACGGTTCTGCCACATTGGCTTGACAAAAAGATTTTCAATGAACATCAAGCTATTTATGCTCCAGAGCATGAGCGTTATGAGTATAATCTTGATCTCAACGAAGAAGAACTTAAAGTTTATCTTGGTACTTACTTTCCTCGCAGTTATGCAGAGATGTTTTGTATTGCTGATAATCTTTTGCAGAATAAATGCCTGAAGAAAACGTTGGAACAAGATGAGATTAGTGTATTGGATTACGGTTGCGGTACAGGTGGGGAAATTCTTGGCTTGATTACAGCAATTGGAAGACATTTACCTCATACAAAGATAAACATCACAGCAATAGATGGCAATGATGGTGCTTTAGCCATACTCAAGGATTTAGTAGAGTGTAACCCTAATAAAAATATACAAGTCGAACTAAGTATATTTAGCCAGACGTTAGGCACAATTGAAGACGTGGAAAAACTTGCATTCGGAAAGAACGATTATCATTTTATCCTCTGTGACAAGATGGTTTGTGAGTTAATTTCTAAAAAAGTCCTACCAACAAATGCATATGCAATAATGGCAAAGAAACTTACGGCTTTTCTTCATGAAAACGGTTTGCTTATAATGCTTGATGTAACAACTAAAGACGAGCATTCAGGATACTTCTATCCTCAATTGATGAATAATGCAATAAATGACTATGTCCGTAAAAGCAGAACCATTGAGACGCTTTTACCATTGTCGTGTGCTTGTCATGATGGATGTAGAAACTTTTGCTTTATGCAGCAAACATTCAACGTAAGTCATTCTCACAAATCAAATGACGAAAGCAGGGTGTGTTATCGAGTGCTGTGTAAGAAACCTCTTAAGACAGCTATCATGCAAGGGATGGAAACAGCAAACCTTATCCACGTCATACACTCCACCAAATACAAGCAAAATGATGATTGGGCAATTTGCTGCCATTCAAAAAACAATGAAATAATAATTGATAGTTTTAACATAAATCTATAAATCTAATCATGGCTAAGAGAAGTTTTTACGTTAAAGATTCCGAACTTGATGATTACCAGGTAAAGGTGATTAACAAGAAAACAGATAACTCCTACATTGTTAAGGGTTGTGCAGGTAGTGGAAAGTCCATTCTTGCCTTGTGGAAGGCAAAACAGATACAAGATGAGCATAAGGGTACCTATCTTTACATTGTGTTCACTAAAGCACTAATGCAATATATGGCTGATGGCATTTCACAGGTAGGTATTCCACAACGAAATGTTGATTATCATTGGCATTGGCAGAATAGAGCTGGATGTCCAAGTGCTGATTATATTATTGTGGATGAAGCACAAGATTTTTCCAAAGAGGATATAGAACTATTCCGTTCTAAGGCAAAAAAAGCATTATTGTTGTATGGTGATTCGGCTCAACAACTTTATACTTTTATTAAAGATAAGCAAACTGTTTCAATGGAGGATATACAGTATTTTACTAAGTTCCCTGTCGAACAGCTTGTGTTCAATCATCGATTACCCAAAAAGATAGCCCGTCTTGCACAGTATCTAAATTCCGAAAGTGACGAACTTGAAGAGCGTTGTACTGAAGAGGGTGTTGAAAAACCAAAGATTATCAAGTACAATAACATTACTGAACAGTATGATGCCATCATTTCGCTTATTCAAAACAAAAACATGGAGGATGTCGGCATCCTATTTAGACACAATGATGAAGTAGAGCGTGCATATGAATATTTCAAGAATCATGGTGTAAACGTTGAAGCTAAGTATGGACAGTTTATGGATCTAGATTTTTCTTCAGACAATCCAAAGATGATGACCTACCATAGTTCTAAAGGACTTCAATTTGAACATGTTTTCATTCCTGAATGTACTGTTGAAGACGATGCAAACCGAAATCCACTATATGTGGCCGTGACAAGAACCTATCGAGCTTTGTATATAATGCACTCAGGCAATCTTTCCAGTCTTTTTGATGATGTACCTACTTCGCTTTATGATACGAGTCTTACGAGTGGTCCCAAATTAACACTATGAGGTTTGTCAACTCCTAAAAAACGAGGATAATTATGAAATTATACATACCAACCTGTACTCTGAATTTCAATAACATATTGTCTTCAGAGTCAATTTCGCCCTTAGGATTTTACGCAAGACGCGGCTTTGGTAACAAACGCTTCTATCCTGTCTGCGCGAACGACAAAGAGCAAGTAATAATATTGTACAGTAAATATCCAAGGTTCGAGATTGAAGAAAATGACCTTGAGAACTATCCTATGGTTATTGAGATAGAAACTGATGACTATAAAGATGGATTCTTTGAGAAGGCTAAGGAACATGACGGAGTAGAGACCTATCTCTGCTATCATACCATCAACCTTAACCCTTTTCATTGTCGTATCTATTTTAATAGTTATCAGGAGCGTCAGGGTGTATTGTCAAAGGCAGAACAAAGCCTAGAGAATAAGTTCTATAAGCTTTATGCTCCTAATATAGATGTTAAACCCAAAGAGAAAAAAACATTTTTTGGCGTTGCCAAAGATTTATTTACTCAATCTGAAAAAGATGATTTCTTATGGAATCCTTCATATGTAAATTTCAAGATCAAGAATGAACCTATAAATGTTAGTAGAGACGTTCTGCTAGACAGAATTAAAGGTTTCATTTATTGTTATCTAATAGGTGCTAATAGCTCGGTCAGCAACGAGGTTGGCAAATTGAAAGCTTTGTCAAGAAAACTTCGTAACACGCTTTCTGCTGTTGTAAATTCTCCTGATAAAAGACCCACTCAGGCACAAGACGATGCTATCTTGAATGGAATCAGAGAGTTTAATGAAATCTATTCTTCAATAGATGAAGATACCATTTGGAACAAAAATTTATTAGAGTTAAAATTGTCTGACAATCCGCAAGGTCTTTCTACAAAAGATGCCAAGAATCTTTTGCACTACTGGGGTGTTTATGACGCATTCTGTAACAAACTTCCTCTTCGTAGAGTCTATGATGCAAACGAATTGTGGAGTTGTTTAGAGTATGTTTCCCCAGAGACGTTTTCTCGTGTCATAGACAATATGAATAGCACCATTCGTAAATTGGAAGCAAAAGATAATGCTCAACGTGAAAAGTATGCCATTGAGGAATTGCTGAATGTTGATGATAATCTGTCTTTGCATATTTTGGACACATCTTACCAAAGTTCTTTCTATAAGAACCTTATTTGCTCCCAGTTTATGGCAGAGTACAAATCTGTAATGGAAGAAAATGGCGTAGAAGAACCTTTGGCACAGGCATATAATGGAGGTATGATTCTAAGGAACATGCTTGGAGATAAATGGGACTCAAATCCTGCATCTGCTTATGTTGGAGCATTACTTAATCATTTCCAGGAGAACTCCGCCTTTGACTTATTCGCTATTGAAAATGATGTACTTTCATCGTTTGCTGCATTCTGTCAGAAAGGCGATAACATTGATCGCTTGGTAGAGTACCTTGTACAAGTAGGATTCTGTAATTATAAGTTAGCTTATGGCATCTATGGTGCCACAAGAGGTTTTACGTCTCTGCCAAAGACATTTACGTCTGTATTGATAAATGGCAATAAGGATTATTATCAATCATTTGCAAGTAATGTTTGGCGAATGCTTAATGGAATAGAAATAAAGGATGCTGTCTTACCCAAAGCGAGCAATAGTACTTCAGTTATTGTAGAAAGTCAGTTGGGATCTAAGATTATTGAGAATCAAAATAATGTAGAGTCAAAAGTTGTAAAACAGCAGAAAGTTGTTGAGGCGGTAAATAAGGCTGTTAAACTTGAAAATATAGTTCAAAGTCCTAAAGCTTTTATGTATATTTTTAGTAGTTTCTCACGTATTACTACAACTAAAGCGTACAAAGCTCTTGATGCTGTTAATTTTGCAGGAGATGAGGGTTCTTATACACCAGAACAATTCCGTAGTAAAATTTATTCGATTGTAGGTAAAGAAGGTTTAAAGACCCAAAAAGAAAATATTGATAAAGCTATAGAACTTGAGAGTAAAAGGCAAGATCCAGAAGCGTTCTTGAGCATCCTTGACAACTTCTTGAAACCAACTGATGCTGCGTATAAGAAGATTGAGAAACTGATTTCAAGTATTAAAAGTTTAAATACGACTTCGTATCCACAACCACAAGGAAATAATGTTATTTCGCAGGATGGTGTTGAAAAGCGAAACCTGAAACCAATACATCCAACATCATCTAAATTTGTAGAGGATGCAAATGTTAACTATTTTATCCTTTCAAGAAACTACCTACCTATAAAAATGCGAGAAACGCTTTCCAGAAAGGTAATAACATTTCAAAAAGGTTATGCTCCTGGTGGTAAATACTATTCTAATCCATTGGGCAACCCTATAGATAATAGATCAACCATTGATCATTTTAAGCATTGGTGTTTTTATGATAAAGGTGGTTATCCTCCTATCGTAGAGGGAACTTATGAGAATAAACAGTACTTTGAGCAGTTAATGCAAGATTTATTTAATCGTTATGCCAACAGGTAAAATTATTATCACGAACGATACAGGTGAACAAGTAGAAGCTACAGCTCCTGTCATTGTCTCTGCAAGTCGTTCAACCGATATTCCTGCTTTTTATGCCAAGTGGTTCTTCAACCGCTTGGCTAAAGGGTATTGTGCTTGGTATAACCCGTTCAACCAGCAAAAAATGTATATTTCGTTCAAAAACTGCAAGGTGGTGATTTTCTGGACAAAGAACCCAAAGCCGATCCTCCCATACCTTCATGAGCTTGACGAAAGAGAAATACACTACTATTTTCAGGTTACACTCAACGATTATGTAAAAGAAGGTTTTGAGCCTAATGTTTCGTCTGTCGAAAACAGAGTTGAGACATTCAAGAAACTTTCTGATATGATTGGTAAGGAGAAAGTAATCTGGCGTTTTGATCCTTTAATAATTACGCCAAACATTGCTCCTCGTGACCTCTTGACGCGCATTTGGCACATTGGAAATAAACTGAAAGGTTACACAAATAAGCTTGTATTCAGTTTCGTTGATGTAAAAGCATATCGCAAGGTTCAAAACAATCTTGTTAAGGAAAGTATGCTCTTTACAAAGGAGAATGTGGAGAATGCCGAAGCCAACCTTGCTCAACGAATAGAAATTGTAGAAGGTCTTCAAAAGATTCGTGAAGCTTGGCACAAAGATGGTTGGGATGTTGAAATCGCCACTTGTGCTGAAGATATTGACCTTGAAAAATACGGGATAGAACACAATCGTTGCATTGATGGCGAATTGATGAAACGCATTTTTGCTGACGATAAGGAACTTGTCTATTATCTACATACATTGAAATTACCAGAAAAAGACTTGTTTGGTAATTTGCCACCAATACCAGAAAAGGTGCGTAATGTAAAGGATACAGGGCAACGTAAGGTATGTGGATGTATGATCAGCAAAGACATCGGCATGTATAATACTTGCCGTCATTTCTGTGTCTACTGCTATGCCAATACAAGTAAAGAATGCGTCATCAGAAATGCTGAGAAACATAATGATGAAAGTGAAAGTATAATTGGGTAATTATGCAAGAGTCAGAACTACAACAATATCTCCTTCGCAACTATCCACAAGAGAATGCTCGTTGCGAATGGAAGGAATTCAAGAATTTGAAGAACTCATTCTGTGGGGATGAGAAAAACGATATCATCTCATATGTGTCGGCTATTGCCAATATGGGAGGAGGACATTTAGTGATAGGGGTACATGACAGTTCTTTGGAAATTGTCGGGACTGATACCTATAACTATGACCGGCAAAAGGCAATTCTTCGTTTAACGGAACGCTGTATCAATCTTTCGACAGAAGGTCTTGATATTGAAGAGTTTGTTACCGATGACACTAACAAGAAGGTTTGGGTAGTCCATATTCCCAAGCATCGTCCCAAATTGCCTGTTTACGCTCATAACAAAGCATGGCAGCGAATTGAAGATTCTCTTGTAGAGTTGACCACAGAACGCATGAATGTCATTCTTGATGAGCCAATATTTGGCGAAACAGATTGGTCTGCACAGATTGTTCCTGATGCAACGATAGATGACCTTGACGAAGTTGCTATAGCTAAAGCCCGCAAAATGTTTAAAAAGGTACATAGTCGTATTCCCGAATCAGAGGTAAATGCTTGGGATATTCAGACATTTCTTGGCAAATGCGGACTGACAAGAAATGGAAGCATCACTCGTGCCGCTATCATATTGTTGGGCAAATACGAATCAGCCTTTAAACTGCGTCCTGTTGTCGCTCAGGTAACTTGGACACGCAGGGATGCAAATCAAGATGTGGTGGACTACGAACATTTCACTGTTCCATTCATACTGACAGTAGATGAAATTCTCTCAAAGATTGAAAATCTGACTTTGCGTGAAATGCCTGGTGGTACGCTTTTCCCAGATACAATGAAACAGTATGATGACTACACTATACGCGAAGCACTTCATAACTGCATTGCTCATCAAGATTACACGATGCAACAGCGTGTCAATTTCGTTGAGAATCCCGGCTACCTATATTATTCCAACGCCGGTACTTTCATCCCCGGAACTTTGGAAAATGCTTTGAGAAATGAGGAATCTCAGACCTATTTCCGCAATGAATGCCTATGCAAGGCAATGGTGGACTTCAATATGATTGATACCGTAAGTCGTGGCATCAAGAAAATGTTTAATGAACAATGGCGCAGACACTTTCCGATGCCGGACTACGAGATTGATGCGGCAAAAAAGAAAGTTGTAGTACGCATATATGGTAACGAGATCAATAAACGATATACGGATTTATTGAAGACTGACAACACTCTATCATTATGGGATTGCATATCTCTCGATGCTGTGCAGAAAGGCAGATTCATACATGAAGATGTTGCAAAAGACTTGCTGAACAGGGGACTTATTGAGGGCGATGCTCCCAATTATACAATTTCTTTAGGAGTTGCTAAAGCCACTCGTCAATTGCAAGGTTACACCAAGCAAAAAGGACTTGATAAGGACAAAATTAAACAGATGGTTTTGCAATATCTTAAGAATGCTGGATCAGATGGAGCCAAACGTGATGGCATCTACGAATACATCAAAGATGTAATGCCTAGCAATAAGACTGAAGAGCAAAAACTACGCAGCCTTGGTGATCTATTGAAAGTTATGAAAGCCGAGGAATTGATTAGAACAGATGGACGAAATTGGTTTATATTATAGCCAATCCGTCGAATTTCGACGAAAAGATACAGCCTATTCCGTCGAAAATGTTTAAATCCGTCGAAATTCGACGAAACACATACTGAACTCAAAAGAATAAAGACCATGTTATTAGGAGACAAAATAAAAGAGTTGAGAGAAGAACACGGTGTGCTACAAAGGCAATTGGCAGCTTTGCTTGAAATAGACACTCCAATGTTTAGCAAAATAGAACGTGGCGATAGATATGCCAAACGGAGACAAGTAATACAATTAGCTGAGTATTTCAAGATTGATAAAAATGAACTTCTTACACTATGGCTGGCAGACAAAGTATTGGATGCTATAGAAGGTGAAGACGAATTAAAGCGAAAAGCCATTGAGGTTGCACAAGAAAGAATAGGCTAATCCTCACAAATATTGGGAACTATATGGTATCATTACCACACAATTCCCAATATTAATATTTGATAATCAGATTGATGTTTTACAATATTCGGTTCAAGTGTGGAACTGCAATGCCACACCGTAGTTGATGGTCGTAGGAAACCTTGTGTACAGATGTAGTAATAGCAGCCCACGCTATAGCGTGAGAACCACTATGCCACCCTTGTACACTTTTGAAAATTTCCTACGTTTTCAACTACAAGATAAGCATAACGCTTCTTAATTTTTAAATACTTAAACTAAATATTCAGTTCTTCTGCAAATATAGTAAAAAATAATTCAAAGATAATATCATAACTATAAAAATAATATCTTAGTAATATATCTCTTATCGTTCTATTGTTATCTCAATACTCTTTTTCTCCTTTATCAGAGAAAGAAACGTGATAAAAAAGATTGTAATACAGAGAGGAAACAAGCGATCTTCCCGATAAATACAAAAAAGTTCTATCTTTGATGTCACGTTTTCCCTACCTCTCCGTCTTATAGATGTAAATGGAACTCAAACAATTTAAAATAGACGTGCTACCCCTCCGCGATAAGTTATTAAACTATGCGCGGAAATTGACAGAAGATCCCTCCGATGCAGAAGATGCAGTGCAGGAAATCATGCTGAAGCTATGGAACATGCGGCAAAAGTTAGATGAATACCAGAGTATCGAAGCTTTGGCTATGACAATGACACACCATCTTTGTATGGACATCTGGCGAGCCAAACGACCGGATTCTCTTTCGCTGGAACAGGTACAAGCCCCCAGTCAGTCGGCCACACCGGAACGGCTACTCGAAGAGAAAGATGAATTCCGGCTGATGAGAGAAATCATCGACTCGCTGCCTACCCTGCAACGTACCATCATACAGATGAAAGACGTGCAAGAGTATGAAACAGAAGAAATAGCCGAGATCACCGGATGCAGTGCCGAAGCCATCCGCAGCAATCTATCAAGGGCACGGAAAAAAGTGAGAGACATTTACTTGCAAACCATAGAAGAAAAAAGGAGAAGAAAGGTATGAATATAGAAGAGTTGTTAAACAAATATTTTGACGGTGACACCACTTGTGAAGAAGAACGGGAATTACGCCGCTTTTTCACTCAGGAGACCGTTCCGGAACATCTGAAAGAGTACAGCCCATTGTTTGCCTTCCTTGATAAAGAAAACAAACAGGCAAAAGAAGCCTGTACCGATCGTTCCTCGCTGACAGTCCCCTCACGAAAAACAGTTTTTCGCCGTCGACTGATATACTGCATGAGCGGAATGGCTGCCGGATTACTGCTTCTATTGGGCATTGCCGGCATTCATCGCCACTTCAACGCAATACCGGATAGCTATGTCATCATCGACGGCAAATGCTACACCGACGAGAATCTGGTACGTGAACAAGCGATGGCTGCCTTCCGGAATGTGAGTCTCGACGAAGACGAACTGCTGAACAGCCTTTTCGACGAAGAATAAAAGAACCTAAAAAATAAAGTAACCAACACATAGAAAGTATGAACACAGTTATTCGCACAATATTCATCATCCTGCTACTCTTTGCCGCCACCGCAGAAATAAGGGCACAAGAGGGATTACACAGTGCTTCCATATTTCAGAAATATGGTAAACAGAAGGGCGTGACAATGGTGGAACTGTCTAAAGACATGCTGGACTCTTATCGCATAAACCTATACAAAAGTTTAGTATTCAAAGATGTGACGGAAGAACTGCCCTACATCCTCGACTGTCTGGAAAAAGACAGAAAAGAAGGAACCATGAAGAAATTGCAGGAAATTGTAGAAGACGGCAAACTGCTGACAGCCTATTACCAGTTGCCGCAACTAAAGAAAGACAACCAGACGCTCAACCGGTTCATCCTCTTCAAAGTGGGTAAGAAGAACAGCGCCACCTTTATCTATATCGAAGGCAATCTGAACTCGGACGAACTGGTCGCACTCCTATTTCAAAGAAAAAATTAAAACTATAAAAACTAAAAAGAACATGAAACAAATTATCTTAGCATGCCTGATACTTTTCCCGCTAACGGGCGTCATGGCACAAGAAACGACAAGAAGACAAACCATTGTAAACACAAGCGGTGACTCGATTATCATCCGGAAAGGTGACGGTGATGTAAAAATCAAAGTTTACGAAGAACTAACTACGGACGGAGATGCCAAACAGGAAGAAAAACTATTTGAAGGAGTCTACCTGACACGTATCGATACAGACCGTCCCAGCATATTGGACGCCCTGCCTTTTGCCCCTAAAAAGCGCAATCGCTTTGATCCGCACTCCAGTGGCCTCTATATGGGATTCAGCAGTCTTTCCAATGATTTCTACAGTTTCAGTGCATCCGACAGAGCATCACTGAATGCTTCTAAATCATGGGAAATAGGTGCAAACCTTTTCACCAGCTATCTTCCCCTCACGCACGACCGTCATTGGGGAATGACTTTCGGGTTAGGCTGGGGATACCGCTCTTTCCGCTTGGACGGTAACCAGGCTTTCCTAAAGACCGACGGTGCTACGCAAATCGTATCCGGCGATGATGAAACCAATTATAGCAAAAGCCGCCTGCGTTACTTTCATTTCCGCATCCCTATCTCCATCGAATGGCAGACCAGAATAAACGGGCACCGCCCCATCTTCGTAGCCGCCGGTCCGGAAGTGGAAATACGCCACGGGATAAAGTCTATGGCAAAGGTAAACGGACATAAAGAAACGCTCGGTAAAGGTATGTATGTACATCCCGTCGGCATAAATCTGCTGGCACAAGCCGGATATGGCAATTTAGGCTTTTACTTGCGCTATTCCACATACGGTCTATTTGAAAAAGGAAAAGGGCCGGATGTATATCCATTATCTTTCGGTGCATGCTGGTATTGGTAATGTTCCATTCTTTATAAATGAAAAAAGAGGATACAAAGATTTAAAATAGCCGCCCACAAATCTGGACGGCTATCTTTTTTAGGGGGAACTGCTATTGCGGACGGTTGTACTAATAATCTCTTTATCCTCTTTTTATTATACTATCATCCATACAGTATCAACAATAAAAAAGAAGAACTTAGTTGCCAATGATTATCCGAATGATTATCTTTGTCTTAAACTTAAATACTGAAAATAAATGACTAAGGAAGAACTAATGCAGAAGGCGATCGAGCTTTCCAACGAAAACGTAGCCAATGGTGGTGGCCCTTTCGGTGCTGTCATTGCCAAAGACGGAGAAATAATTGCCACCGGTGTAAACCGTGTAACAGCTTCATGCGATCCTACAGCCCATGCCGAAGTTAGTGCCATCCGTGCCGCAGCCGCCAAATTGGGAACATTTAACCTGAGTGGTTATGAAATATATACCTCATGCGAGCCCTGTCCGATGTGTTTAGGAGCAATCTATTGGGCCCGTTTGGATAAAATGTATTATGGCAACAATAAAACCGATGCGAAAAACATAGGTTTCGATGACTCCTTTATCTATGACGAACTGGAATTAAAACCGGAAGATAGAAAATTGCCGTCAGAGGTGTTGTTGCACGATGAAGCGATAAAAGCTTTTGAAGCCTGGATGGAAAAAGAAGACAAGATAGAGTATTAAATACGATATGGAGT
>CAJJNP010000089.1 GCA_905193145.1 uncultured Odoribacter sp.
CTCTTATTAATTACTAACTACTAACCTAAACATACAAACTTATGAAAAAAACGTGTCTTTCTTTGTTTTTGACATGACAAAGATAAGGCAGTTTTTTAGATTAGATGGTTAAGGGATAGTTAAATAAATCACTTTGTTTTCTTATATCCAGACAATTTTCTTAATAAGCGTAAAGTTACATGTGTAGATAGAACTGTCTTGTCAGTTTGATGTAAGCTTCGCTATAGCGGTGGCGTTCCAGCTCTATTGTGATATTATCTTCATAATAAGCATTTTGCTTTATCGATAGTTCTATAAGGAGGCGTTTCGGAGGTTTGCATGGGGTGGGATGCACATAGGTAAGATGGGTTATGTGGAAATTAACTTTTTGTGCATATGCTATTAGTTCCTGCGCTTCTCCAATCGGAAGAATCAGATGTAGTTTTCCTTCAGAAGTTAATAGTCGTTTAGCGTGATCAACCAATTCTTCGTGGGGTAAAATATCGTTATGTCGTGCCAGAGTGCGGGAATCGCTTGGGTTTTTTGTGGAATTGATGAAAAAGGGAGGATTGCATACAATACAATCATATCGTGTATTGGGCGAATAGTATTGTAGAGGTGTATGTTCTATGTGAATTCTATCCTTCCAAGGCGAGGCTGCAATATTTTCTTGAGCTTGTTTGAATGCATGTTCTTCTATTTCAATAGCATCGATATATGCATGGTTGTTCCGTTGTGCTGCCATCAGGGCTATTAGTCCTGTGCCTGTGCCGATATCCAGGATACGACGGGCTTGTTCCAAATCTGCCCAAGTACCCAAGAGCACTCCGTCTGTTCCCACTTTCATGGCAGTCCGGTCTTGGTGAATGGTAAATTCTTTGAATTGAAACATAGCGTCAGTTAGGGTAATAAAAAGAGAAAGATTTGGAGCATAATCTCCAAATCTTTTTTAATTATTTCTCTTCGTCAAAGTTCAGAATATTTTTTGCTATCAGCAGATTATACCACTGGATGATTTTTTTCATATCTGAAGTATATACCCGGTCTTTGTCATATTCCGGAACGATTTCGCTGAAATAGGATACTATTTTGTCATTGGATTCTTTGTGGCTTAGAGCCTGTTTCCCCTCTTCTTTATCGTACATACGTTTGAAAACATCCTTTAAAGGCATATCTTCGGTTTCGGTATATATGGAGATATCTTCCAAGGCAATAATTTTGGCATTTGAGTATGCCGGAAAGCGTTTCCCGTCAATCAGGGATTCCACTATCAGTGCGTTGGATGAATTGCTGACTAGTTTTTGCAAACCGGGTTTTCCCGAGATAGATAAAATTTCTTTCAACATAATTCGCTGTTTAACGTTTTACAAAAAATGATTGGCAAAACTACAGTAATTAATCGAGAATAGAAAATTGTGTATTGTAAATTAAAATTAATTCAATTCATATTACGTTGCTTTTTGATTTTCTCGTACGCAATATTGATTTGTGTAAACTTCTCTTCTGCAGCTTTGCGGATGTCTTCGCCCAAGTGGCCCACTTTGTCAGGATGGTTTTCCATAGCCATTTTCCGATAGGCTTTTTTTATCTCTTCATTGCTGGCTGTACTGTCAATGCCCAAAACTTGGTAGGCTGAGTTTAAATCATCATAATACATTGATTTGATGGATACAAATGTACTATGATCAATGCCTAGTGCATTGGAGATGTTTTCCACTAGAAGAATTTCGTCTTCACTTACAGTGCCATCGGCTTTGGCTATGCCGAACAGAAAATAGAGCAGTTGTGTGCGGGCGGCAGGATCCATGTTGTACCGGATTTGTTGGCACACCTCCATCACTGGTATCTCTTTCCCGCTCAACTCTTTAATCATCGCCATCGCTTCGCGTGTCGCTTCAATGCCGAAATTGCGTTTGAAGAATTCTTTCACAAAATCCAATTCCGAGCGCATAATCCGACCGTCTGCTTTCATCATGGCCGTTGCCAATACAAGCAGACTAAACATGAAATCTCCTCGTCCGCTACCAGGGCGCGGATTGCTGCCTTGGGTCGGGTCAATGTTGATTCTTTGGGTGTTGTCAAATATGGAGCCGATAAAGATTCCCAGCAGAGCTCCCAAAGGACCTCCCATAGCGAATCCCAGTCCGGCACCGATCCATTTTCCGTATTTTGCCATAATTTATTTGTTTTTACTGTTTAATTGTTGGATGATTTTTATTACTTGCGGCAATAGTGCCTGCACTCCGTCGTTGTTTACAATGAAATCAACCCGGCTGATTTTCTCTTTTTCGCTCATTTGATTGTTCATACGGTCGCGCACTTTTTCCGCTGTTGTATGGTCGCGGCTGATAACACGTTGTATACGTACTTCCTCCGGAGCTGTAACACAAATGATATGTCCGAAAAATTCGTTTAAACCGGCTTCGTATAGGATGGCTGATTCAAACAGCACGATAGGACTTTTCTGCCTTTGGCTCCATGACTTGAAATCTTCCATGACACGGGGATGGACAATGTGGTTGATGTCTCGCAGAGCCTCTTTGTCTTCGAATATGATTTTGGCTAACTCGGCTTTATTGAGTTGGTTGTTGCTGTATATCGTTTCTCCGAATCGTCCGGTGATTTCCCTGCGGATGTCTGGAGAGGAATTCATCAAATGTGAAGCTTCCGTATCTGCAATGTATACAGGGAAACCCATATGTTTGAAAATTCGGGCTACTGTACTTTTCCCCGAACCGATTCCTCCTGTTAGTCCTATTGTTTCCATATTATTTTTTTTCCAATAAAAATTCAACTTTCTGTGGAGTAAACTTCAGGTCTTTGATGAAAGCAGGGGCTTTAACCACCTTTACTTCCAGATAGGCTGTATCTGCATTTTGCGGATAGTCGACAGCAAAAAGAAAGTCGTTGTCGCTCACTTGGTCATATTTGCTCAAACCTACGTCATACGAAATATTTAAGGTGGAGGGAAATAAACGCATATTGATAGAATCCGGCACTAATTGTGGTGTGATAGCTATTGTGCGGCGTGATTCTGTAAATTGCTCCACCTCCAAGGTGACTTTGGTGGAATTCAGATTCAAGTGGCAATATTCAACGTCTGCCAATTTGAGCGTTTTGCTGGTCGTCCGGCTTAAATCCTTCACTGTCCACATCTCTGTCGGCACGTTTGGCAGTTTGTCTATAATATTTGCCGGTCCGCTGACCGTTACACTGTCCGGATCGAGTTTTATTTGGTTTAAAATGTATTGTCTCTTTAATTTATAGTCCAAAATAGGACTGATAGGTACTTTTTTCTTTTGTGCGGGAGCAAACCGGAATGCGATTTTCTCCGGATAGATGGACACCAATTTGATGTCCGGATTGATTTGACTACCGAGTTTTTCCTTGATATCGTTGGTGTTCAGGATATACTCGGAAATGCCGTCCCGTTCCTGTAGCAAATGCTCATAGGTGGCAAAATTGAATGTGATAGGCTGAAATGAGGTCTTGATTCGGTAACCCATAAGCGTAAAGCCCTTGGCTTGGACATCCAATTGCAGATGGTCGGGCAGTTTGTCCACCGAATATTTGTCCTCAGGGATATTGATGTATTTGATGGGGTAGCTCAGTTCCGTCAGATAATCTTGGCTGAAAGTGTTCATAAACCACAGAATGGAAGCGATAACGACACAAATCAGATAAGTGACAATATTGCGGTTGAGGCTTATCTCTTTCGTATATTTATTTATTTTCCCAATCAATGTTTTCAAATCCGACATAAGACAGAATGTTCTAAAGGGGTTAACGTTTGAAAATTAAAAGGTATAAGCCCGATGAATCCGGCTTATACCTTTTGTTGCATGTTTTTCCGGATTATTTCGCCGGAGTTGCATCAGTCATATCTTTGATAACTGCTGATTTGTCAATTTTCAGACGGTTCTGTCCTTCTACTTCCATGATAATGTAATAATCACCGATTTCCAGTACTTTTCCATAGATACCGCCGGTTGTGACAATCTTATCGCCTTTTTTCAGTGAGTCGCGGAAATTCTTCAGTTCTTTTTGTCTTTTCATCTGCGGACGGATCATGAAAAACCAGAATACGATAATAATCAGAATCAAAGGTAAAAACTGCATGAATCCTCCTCCTGCAGGTGCTTGCTGTAATGCAATAAATAATGTGTTCATACTTTATTTGTTATTTAATTGATATTTAATATTTTCAATGTGTAATATCCGCGGTAATGCTTATGGTTGTCTGCTTTTCCGGAATGTTTGCAAATATACTGATTTCTTTGTATTGTTTTCCATTTCTGCCACGAGAGTTGAAGGCAATTTCAATTTTTCCCTCTTTTCCGGGGCTGATTGGTGCTTTGTCATAGTTCACCGTAGTGCAGCCGCAGTCTGTCTTTACGTTTTTTATCAGCAGGTTGTTGCTTCCGGTGTTTTTAAAATAAAAGGTATGGCAAACTTCTTCGCCCTCTTTCACTTTTCCGAAATTCCATGTCTTGCGGGTCCATTCAATACTTGTTTCTGCACCTTGTGCCGTTTGGCCCTTTTCTTTGCACGAATAGGCCAGAAGCAGGCAAAAACAGATAAATACGATTCTCTTCATATTAAAATAGCAGGTGTTTGACTGAATAATTTTTGTCGCGGATATTGTTCAATACCTCTATGCCGATTTCCAGATGTTGTTTTACGAATTCCTGTGTCACATGTTTGTCGGATTCTGCTGTTTTTATGCCTTCCGATATCATCGGACGGTCGGACACCAGCAGTAACGCTCCCGTTGGAATGCGGTTGGCGAATCCCACTGTAAAAATTGTGGCGGTTTCCATATCGACAGCCATGGCACGGGTGCTACGGAGATACTCTTTAAAGCGGTCGTCGTATTCCCACACTCGGCGGTTGGTGGTATAAACCACTCCGGTGTAATACTTTCGGGCGTGTGCGACAATGGCTTTGGAACAGGCTTTCTGGATACTGAAAGCCGGTAGTGCAGGCACTTCGTGTGGCATGTAGTCGTCTGAAGTTCCTTCGCCTTTGATGGCAGCTATTGGTAGAATATAGTCTCCCACAACGTTTTTGTCTTTCAAGCCGCCGCATTTGCCGATAAACAGCACTGCTTCCGGTTCGATGGCAGTCAATAGGTCGAGAATGGTGGCGGCATTGGGGCTGCCCATACCGAAATTGATAAGTGTTACCCCATTGTATGAAACATTGGGCATCGTTTTGTCTGCTCCGATGATGGGAACATGGTACATTTCAGAAAATAGTTCCAGATAATATTCGAAATTTGTCAGCAGGATGTATTTGGAAAAATCTTCCAGGGCGCGCCCGGTATATCTTGGCAGCCAATTGTCTACAATCTCTTTTTTTGTTTTCATGCTTCTCCTTTTGCTGGGTCTGCCGGATGACAGACTGATTTACACTCTGCGTGTGTTGATGGCGGAAGTTCGGATGCTTTCGGTCTAAAATCTTCGTTTTCATTTGCCGCACCGCTTACGTTTCGCTATCTTTGTACGCTTTTTCGGCAATAAAATTAAAACATAATCATTAAACGGCAAAATGAAAACGGCAGAAGAACTGAATCTCTTGAAAAACATTCGGATAGAAGATTATACCTATGATTTGCCCGACTCGCGGATCGCTAAATTCCCGCTGGCAGAGCGTGAAGATTCCAAATTGCTTGTCTATCGTGACGGGCAGATTGACGAACGGCGTTTCGGTGAGGCTCGGGAATTGCTCCGGCCCGGGCAGACATTGATTTTTAATAATACCAAGGTGATTCATGCCCGTATCTTTTTCAGAAAACCAACCGGGGCTACCATCGAGGTGTTTTGTCTGGAGCCGCATCAGCCTGTGGATTATGCGCAGAATTTTGCTGCCAAGGGTTGTTGTGAGTGGAGCTGTATGGTCGGCAATCTGAAAAAGTGGAAAGAAGGAACGGTTGAATGTTGCTTTGAATATGAAGGTGCAGCATATACCTTGCAGGCAGAGCGGGGCGAGCAGCTGAATGGAGAAGTGATTGTTCGTTTTCGGTGGACTGGGGAATTGTCTTTCAGCGAAGTGCTTGAAGGGTGTGGACGTATTCCGATTCCACCCTACTTGAACCGAGAGTCAGAGGCTTCTGATGAAATCCGTTATCAGACAGTATATTCCCGTGAAGAAGGATCTGTGGCCGCACCTACTGCCGGTTTGCATTTTACCCGTCCTTTGCTCGACGATCTGCGTGCCGGAGGAGTGAATATCCAAGAGCTGACTCTGCATGTCGGTGCCGGTACTTTCCGGCCGGTAAAGGCGGAAACGATCGGTGGACACGATATGCATACAGAGCATGTCATCATCACTCGTGGTTTGGTGGAATGTCTGCGTGATAAGGCAAAAGAGATTATAGCCGTCGGCACCACTTCGGTGCGTACGCTTGAAAGTCTCTATTGGCTGGGTGTTAAACGGCTTGCCGGTTATGATGATTTTTTCTCTTTGCAGCAGTGGGAAGCCTATACTTTGCCGTCGCACTATTCATTGCGTGAATCGATGGAGGCTCTTTTGGGTTGGTTCGACGAAACACATGAAGAGTTATTGAAAGCTGCTACCACCATTATTATTGTGCCGGGCTACCGTTTCCGGGTGATTGATGCGATGTTTACCAATTTCCATCAGCCGCAGAGTACGTTGTTGTTGCTTGTCGGTGCGGCTGTCGGTGAGGATTGGCATAAAATATATGACTATGCCTTGGGGCATGGATTCCGCTTTCTGAGTTATGGAGACAGCAGTTTGTTGAAAGTTAAAAATATAGCCGGATGATGGAGTTGTCGCTTCCTCCATTTAAATATAAAGTGAAGAAGCAGGGAGGGAATGTTTTGATTTTTGACATACTTCGCAAGAAGTTTGTTGTGTTGACACCCGAAGAATGGGTGCGTCAGCATTTAGTGCATTATCTGATAGATGTAAAGGGATGTCCGCCGGCCTTGATTGCCGTTGAGCGGGAAATTGAGCTTTACGGTTTGCCGCGTCGTTTTGATGTGGTGGTTTTCGACCGCTCGGGAACACCTTGGCTGTTGGTAGAGTGTAAAGCTCCTTCTGTGCCTCTCAGGCGTCAGGTGTTCGACCAGGCTTTCCGCTATAATATCACGCTTTCGGCTCCTTATGTAGCCGTTACAAACGGGGTGACGCACTTTTGCGGAAAAATCGATACTAAGCGGGGGTTTGTCTTTTTGAATGATTTCCCGGATTTTAAATGAATAAAAAGCAGGAGACCCGATTGGGAATCCTGCTTTTGGTTTCTTGAGATATACTTATCCTTTGAAGTATTTGTCCAGCAATTCGAAAGCAGCGGCAAACGAACTGACCTGATTCTTCATCACCTGTTCTTCGGCGATTTTCAGGTTCTCTTTCTGGCTTTGATAGAAGCGGTTGCGTAACTGTTCGTTGATGGTTTCATACATCCAGTATTTCGACTGTTCGGATCTGCGCTGTTCAAAATAGCCGTTTTGTTGTGTTTCGCTGCAATAGTGCAGGATGTTGTCCCAAATGGCGTCGATACCTGTGCGTTCGTAAGCGGAACAGGTCATCACTTTTGGCATCACTCCGGATTCGTGAGGCGGGAAATAATGCAAAGCCGTTGTCAGTTGGGCTTTGGCCAATTCCGCACGTTGGATGTTATTGCCGTCGGCTTTGTTGATGATGATGCTGTCGGCCATCTCCATGATACCGCGTTTGATTCCCTGCAGCTCGTCGCCGGCTCCGGCTATCTGTACCAACAGGAAGAAATCCACCATTGAGTGGACTGCCGTTTCGCTTTGTCCAACTCCGACTGTTTCAATCAGGATGATATCAAATCCGGCTGTCTCGCACAAAATCATGGCTTCGCGGGTCTTGCGGGCAACGCCGCCAAGCGAACCGGCAGAGGGGGAAGGACGAATATAGGCCAACGGGTCGCACGATAATTCTTCCATACGGGTCTTGTCGCCTAGGATACTGCCCTTGGAGCGTTCGCTACTGGGGTCAATCGCCAAGACGGCAATTTTGTGTCCCTCTTTGGTCAGGTATTTGCCGAAACTTTCGATGAAAGTACTTTTCCCGGCACCGGGTACACCCGTGATACCGATACGTACCGACCGTCCCGATGAGGGCAGACAGCGTCTGATGACCTCCTGTGCCATAGCCTGATGTTCGGGCTTGGAGCTCTCCACCAGGGTAATAGCCTGACTTAAAATATTGATGTTGCCTTTTAATATGCCCTCCACATAATCGTCGGCGGTCAGTTCCTGCTTTCGGATCATTTTCAGGCGTGCGGCAATATTGGGATTCATGGGTTCCGGCTGGGGAATGCCCTTGTTTACCTTTAATCCTTCATATTCCGGCGAATTTTCCGGATGTTCCATACATTCTGACATGACTATCTTTAATTTTGATTTTATGCAAAGATACAATCTTTTTTTTATCTCCGGGTAAAATGAGCTAGACAATCGGTCGGTGGTTGCAATAAAATTTGTAGATTTGTCAAGTGTTATTAAAATAAATCAATATGAAAAGGATGGGATTTTTTGTCTTGTGTATGGTAATGTTTTCTATGATATCATGTGTGTCTATAAATCAGCCATCTAGGGGCGTGTCTAATCATACAAGTGCTTACGCTGCCGGTTCGGCTTGTGGTAAAGCAATCAAATCTTTGCATCGCCAATATAGAAAAGACGGTACTTTGGATTTGTCCAATCCGACCAATATTTATTATTTGGCCGTGTTGGCGAGTAATTCTTCTGATTTGAAGGTCAAAATGAAAAACAAGGATTACTACGAAGGGTTCACTCGGGGGACATTGGCCGGTTCGCAAAATTTGATTTCCAGGGCACTGATGAAAAAGATGGTGCATTCGCTTGTCGGTTCCGACCTTTCAGCTTTTCAAGGGAAGACATCGCCGGTAGGCAAGCAGGCCATACGGACAGTCTCTTCGTTGGTGACACTTCTGAATATGCTCAAAGAGTAGGTTCGCATTATTGCCTGGATAGATAAAATAAACCTCTGCCCATGTTGAGCAGAGGTTGTGATATGCTTGTCGCTTGAATCATTGTCCTGCCACGTGGCTTAACCGGGCTATCAGTTCATCGCCGAGAGCGGTTTTGATATCGATATGCTGCTTGACGGTTTCTACAAACGGATTGTTTTCAAAAGCACCCCGTACCTGTTCAAAATCGATTACCTTTTGTTTTTTGTTGCCGTCCACGCCAAAACCGGTCTGAGCAGTCATGGAGAACTCTTTCTTGGCATCTTCGTAGAGCATTTGGTCGAGAGTCACCACTGCATCTTTCCACGTGTTTACTATGCGGATAACATCTTGGACAGTAATGCTTTCCGGACGAATATGATACCATTGTTGCATCACCTCCCAGGCCCAGGTCCATTCCTGTTGGTAGTAGTCGGAGTGCAGTTGTCGGAATACCTTCTCGATATGTTCGATGGTAGAGATTTCCTCTTCGACAATTTTCCGGATAAGGTCGAAAATCTCCTTTTGTGGGGCTATCAGGCCGCAAAGATCCACCCATTCGCCGTTTCCTTTCTCTGTATCAGGCTGTAGGCGTGCGCGGATTTCCTCATTGCTGTGGAAAGGGATGTTCTCCAATCGCTTGATGATGGAATTGCCGAGGAATTTGTTGATGGCCATTGCATAATATTGGATTCCTTTTTTCAAAGCTCCGCTTTTGATATGTGCGCTTTGGTAGGAGTATTCCTCCGATGTTTCGCCCGAAATTTCTTGCAGGGTGCGCAATACTTCTGTACCTCGGAGCATTTTTTGAATTGTATAAGGACTCAGTAGGTTGAAATTGATACAATCCAGCCGATGGGAATCGGTGCGCTTGTCTCGTTTGGGCCACTTCTGGGCATCGCGGATGGTACCCACACTGCGCAGATTTACGGCCGGAACCAGATATGTCTGGTTGTTCTGCTCTATCAGATATGAAAAAGGCAAATCTGAAGTATCCGGGTGGCTTACGTGTCGTCCCATAATCAGCGAGAAAGCGCCGATTTTTGCCGGCCATAATATATAGGAATCACTGGTAGTCTTTGAACCCCGTTCCACGATACCCTGGTGAATCGGTCCCAGTTTGTAGAGGTGGTTGCTTTGGTTCGAGCCACTGCCGGCATTCAGAAAAGAAAACATACCGGCAATCAACAGACTGGATTTGTGCATGGTCACAGTATACGGTCCGGCAAATACAGCGCAAGCTTCACCGTTTTCGCCTTGACAGTTGCTGAAAAATAGAGAGTCGTGAGCAGAAAACAGATGTCCCAAATGGCATGCCTGTCCTACAAAACAGCGGATCAGTGCAGCTCCGTCAGTTACACTGGCTCCCGACGAGATGATGAAATCTTCGGCCACTACATTGTGCCCGATTTTTACAGGTGCCGATTTGTTACTGTTGATTGAGCCGTTTTTCAGGCGCGATGCTCCGTCTATGGTAGCGTCATCGCCGATGGCTACATTCCGGATGGTGCCGGTATTGATAATGCGCACCCGATTGCCGATGGTTCCCCGGTCTGAAGACACTTGTTCCGTATAGCGGGCAATGATGCTCTTTAGCTTTTCTGTCAGCGGGGGATAGTGGCGGTAAAGGGCAATGATATATGCCAGATGAGCCGACAGTTCATTGAAAATCGGCACTTCGCGTCCTCCGGTTTCATTAAGTACGGCCACCTGTGTGCCGTTGCCGAACGAGCTGTAGCCCTCCGTCACAATCAAGTTGGCATTTTGGATAAAGCATTCTTCTCCGATATTGTAATTGGCAATATAGTTAGGGATGTTTTCAATTAGCGTATTATTGCCCACCCGGCAGTTGTGCAGGGTCACATAGTTCAGTCCCGAATGTTTGGGAACACCTCCGTCGAGAATGAATTCATGTTCAAACACGCCCAGACAGACATCTCCGGAAAATCGGGTATGGTGGATAAAGTCAGTTTTAAAGTCAGGAGCAACAAGAATCCGTTGCCAGTCGGAGGCAGTACAGCCTTGACAGAAGAGCGACGTAATTTCCTCCTGCGTAAGATTTCTCACATTCATCGATTTGTAGTTTTAAATAGTCTGGCAAATATAGATTTTTTGGTGAGAATAAAAAAGGTATTGCAGCTTTGCTTGCCTCTCTTTTGCGTCTCCCTTGTCTGTTTGGGTTTGTCGCTTTGAATTTTTCCCGGTTCCGTTTTCCCTGTCCGATTCACCTCTTGCGGGGGTCTCACTCATCTCTCACTTATGTCTCACCTTTCTCCGTTCCTCCCCCGAAGTTCCTCCGAAGCTCCTCCGAACGGCAAGCAGTGAGCGACGGCGCAGCTTCGGGTGAGCTTCGGAGGAGTGTGGGAGATGAAGAGGATATGTGTAGATAAAACTTGTGTTTTTTTCTGTTTCGCTAAAAATAAGATTACCTTTGTTTTTACTTAATGAAGGGGGGGAGTGAATAGGTAGTATCAGTTGCAAACAGAGCTTATGGAGAAAGAAAAAAACATGAAAAGAATTTATGATGATTATTATCATCGTTTATGTTTTTATGCTGTAAAATATGTCAAGGATATTGAGGAGGCAAAAGATATTGTACAAGAAGTGCTTGTGAAAATATGGGAACGAAAAATACCGTTTTCTAATGAATTGGCATTATCAGCTTATCTTTATAGTAGTGTTTATCATTCTTGTATCGATAGGCTTACGCTTCAAGGAATACATAATCGCCATCATCATCAGATTCAAAAAAATAATTGTGATATAGATTCAATGAATTATTTGAATGAACGTATTGAAAATGAAATATTATGGGAAATATTTGAAGCTGTAGAACAATTGCCGGAAGAATGTAAAAAGGTTTTTAAATTAAGTTATATAGAAAAATTAGATATTGCTCAAGTTGCAAGACTTTTGAATATTTCAGAACATACTGTAAAAAGTCAACGTGCAAGAGGGAAAAAATTATTGCAAGAATATTTAAAAGATCTTTTTTCAATTGCATCTATTATTTTTTCGCCATTAGTTTAAAAAAAATATCTGTTGGTTACGCTCTTTTGGGTTGTTTGTTCGTTTCTAATATAGAATGGATAAACAGCATATAATGGAACAAGAGCAGTTGATATCGAAGATTAGTAGATTGATTGTAAAAAAACTCAATAATAGTATCTCATTTGAAGAAGATGAGATGCTAAGTAAGTGGCGTGCTTCGAAAGAAAAGAATGAGGAATTATTTCAAAGATTTTTGTCTTCCTATGATTGTAGTCGGGATTATCAGTATTTTCAAGAGATAAAAAAAATAAATGATTGGGAAAATATACAGCAGAAATTTGTTCATAAGCGTATATTTATTTGGAAGTATTTAATGCGTTTCGCTGCAATTTTGCTGATAGGTGTAGGATGTATTTGGGCAATGGTGAAGATAAGTTCGGGTGACAGAGTTGTTCCAGTAGCAAAAGGAGAAGTTGGACCTGGTTGTTCAAAAGCAGTCTTGACCTTTGCGGGTGGAGAAAAAGTTATATTAGGAGAAAATCATTCTAATGATTCACAATTGTTGAAACAATATGGAATTTCAGCTAACGATTCTATTTTAGTATATAATGAAAATAATAGAGTAAATGAATATCATACATTGGAAGTGCCTCGTGGTGGAGAATATATTCTGACATTAGAGGATGGAACAAAAGTTTGGATAAATGCAGAAACGATAATTAAGTATCCTGTTCAGTTTGATAGGAATGTACGTAAAGTATTATTGGTTGGTGGGGAAGCCTATTTCTGTGTCAGTAAAGATGAAAAAAGACCTTTTTATGTGGAATGTAAGG